>CAZAHL010000173.1:0-15070 GCA_964484845.1 uncultured Chryseolinea sp.
TCTTTCAGATAGATGCAAACACGGCAGGCCGACTACCTTAACTAAACGACATTGATAAATGAATTACCCTCTGTTCTAAAAGGATTTTGACAGCATTCAATTCTCAGAAGATGGTTAAGAATGAGTGAGAAAGCATCTTTGCAGAGTTTCTCAACAAAAGTGTTAATTCAGGTGAAAATTATCCTTACTGGTTTCTTCCCTTTCAAGAATATGAATCTGGAATCTGATCCGGTTTATCAGAAAAGTTTCCCTTTTGCTTTCAGACGTCACCAAAAATTTATAACGGTCTGCCGTGTCAAGACTTAGTTCATTCGCGATTTGAAAGAGGTTAAAAATCGTAAGGTGCTGACCAATGTTCCGACGCTTTAAATAATCCAGAAAGAGTTCGTATAATTCCGGCCCCGGAAAAGCATCCATTTCAATTTTCCACAACCTGACATTTCCTCCTGGATACAATTTTGTTTTGTACGTGCGCAGGAGCAGATCCATACTAAATACATCTTCACACTTTACAATAATATCGGTTTCCCCACCAGGATACCGCTTGATAATACTTTCAAGTTTCATCAATGCACCAATTTTCTGATCATTGATATCATGGCTAAAATAAATCCCAAACTGAATATCATGAATCTCAGCATCCTGTAGTAATTGACGATAACGGGGTTCAAATATATGAAGCGGCACCAACTCCCCGGGTAGTGGCAAAATGGCTAAGGGAAACATTGGAATATGAGAAACTTCAGGCATACTGTTTATTAACACTAAGAAACAAAGAAGGTTAATAGCTTACCAAATAATGTGATTTAACTCCAAAACGAGAGTTTAGGCTCTTTTCTCCCGGTAAAAAACTGAGATTAATGATGAAAGAAAATCCTACAATAACTCCATTAAAACTTTTAATTAGATCGGCCGTAGCACCTGCAGTTCCGCCCGTTGCCAGCAAGTCATCATGCACCAAAACACGCAATCCAGGTTGAACAGAATCTACGTGCATTTCCACCTTGGCCGTCCCATATTCCAGGTTGTACTCCTGAGATCGCGTTTGATATGGAAGCTTACCAGCC
This sequence comes from uncultured Chryseolinea sp., assembly GCA_964484845.1. Lineage (GTDB taxonomy): Bacteria > Bacteroidota > Bacteroidia > Cytophagales > Cyclobacteriaceae > Chryseolinea. The sequence goes on from CAZAHL010000173.1 coordinate 1,068, forward strand.
TTGCGGACTAAAATAAAAGGGCATTGTAATTCATATGCCAGGATGGAACCAAAAATAAAACCTCTCGCTTCCGTAGAAGCAATAGCATCTATTTTTTGGGATTTAAATTCAAGGACCAACGAATCCACAATCTCTTTTCTTAGCCCGGGATTAGCCAGAATGGGTGTGATATCTTTGAACACGATTCCAGGTTTAGGGTAATCCTTTACCTCACGAATAGATTGCTTTATTTTATCAGAAAGCTGCATGGTCCTTAATTTCTAATCTGTATTAATTTGAACGACTCTAAGCTCAAATATAGAATAAGTAGTTTCAGAAATCCAGATGTAGGCTCATGCTCCGCCTTAAATACCGGCGATTCGTGAAAGGATAGTAGAAAAATTTCCGAAGGATAATTGCTCCTAAAAAAAAGAAATGATAAGCTAACTGTTATTTTCCGAATGACTCCACTTTATAGTCGAGGTTCGTGCCAAAAACAGGAAAGCTGATTTTAAATAACGCATAAAAAGATCTTCCTTCAAAACTCGGGCGGTAACCAACTTCTGCTCCGTATGCCCAACTGAACATCCTGTTAAACCGGCCATCCATACCTACCCGGAACCCTAACATTTTAGTTTTTAAAGGACTTACACTATACGTTTGGGTTCTACCAAAGTCTGGGCTTGAAGCATCTTTGTTCGTATAAACAACATCGTCAACATCGATCAATGGGGAAACCAGAATGTCAACATAGGCCGTGAAGATTAAATCATCAATCCCTTCTTCAAATTTGTCGAAGTTTACTGCGACATTTTTTATCCACGACATTGATCCACCTACATACAATCCTTTGGAAGAAATATTGCTAAAGACATCAAACGATTCGTCATTGCCTGCAACCGAAATGGTCTCTGGTAGTCCAACACCCTCTTCATTTTTCAAATCCCCATTTGTGAGACCTTGCTCCTCCAATGCTCTTCCAATATCTGTTGAGCTATCCCAAATGATAGCCCCTAATCTAGCACCATAAATTTTTCGAACTTTACATGGAACATCAGCACTCAGAGGAACACGGGCAGCCCATTTATTTCCTTTGTAACTATTTTTATAGAGAAACATTTTAGTCTTTGAACTCTCTTCAAAGTCCCGGACGTGATACGTTCCTCCAAATTCAAAGTAGTTAAAAACTTCAGCATGGTTGTCTACGTAACTCTTCTTTACCGCCAAATCTCTGGCTAAGTCAAAAAACTGCTGGCTATACGTCTTTCTGAAATGAGCACGAAAATCTGCTTTGTCCTTGTGAAAATACATGACTTCGGCTCCGAATCCTGCATTGACATTCGTCGTAAACAATTCGCCATACAACGGTTGAATGCCCACGAAAAGCTTATTTACAGAGGAAGGCTCATCGTAAAGCTCTTCGTATGTTACGGCTGTTTTATCCTTCCGTTCGCCCTGCGCAAAAAGATTGACGGTAACCGTCAAGAACGCAGTCATTAAGATTAAAAAGCGATGATTCATAACCTGACTTTAATTAGGTATAATGGGTAAAAATAGTAATTCAAAACACTAAAAATGACTTACCCTGAATACGGCTCAAGGACCGGATGTAATAACTGTTCAAAAAAATATTTAATTACTCCCTTTTTCAAGCATCTTTTTGAGCTGTTCAAGCTCTTTTAACTTAGAGGCTATGTCCTCCTCGTGTAATTTTCGGTGAGTAATATCTTCAAACATGCCCAATACCGCCATCGTTTCACCATGCTTGTTGATAATAGGTACTTTGCTTGTTAAAACCCAGGATACAACACCGTCATTATTGACATTTTTCTCTTCCAGATCCAGACGTGCTTTTCTACTGTTCATTACAGCCAGGTCGTCCGCTCTGTAAGCATCGCCATGTTCGCGCCACGGCATTTCATAATCCGTGCGCCCAACAAGATCGAGATATGATTTCAGGCCCGCTACTTGGGCGAAAATTTTATTACATCCCTGGAACCTGAGGTCCTTTCCTTTCCAAAATACCGCCCGTGGAATATTATCGATGATGGTCTGCATAGTCTCTTGATCATCGCTAAGCTTATCCATCATCATGTTTATCTTCCGGTTATTGAAGGTTAATGTCACTAAATCAGAACAGGCCTTGAGGAACTCGACGTCTTCGTCAGTCCATTCCTTTTGTTCTGAATGTTCGCAACAAATAACGCCCGCAATTTTACCCTCATTAAAATAAGGTACTACGAGCATGGATTTTATACCGTGCTGTGAAAGGTAAGTGCCTGACAATTCACGTGTAGCCGTATGGGTATGCGCGTCCTTGGCAAGGATGATTTCCTCGCTGGTAATTGCTTCAAAATATCCAGGGTAATCCTTTCCAAACCACGCCTCTCCAGAATGAAACTTCTTATCCGCTTGTTCGAAAAGCTTTTCGCAAACAAGTTTATTTTCTTTCGGTTGATGTGACCACGCACTTGAGCGCGAAATAACAAGTTGACGTGTAATTGTACTCGTTATTTTCTCGAGGGCTGGATCCCATTTTCCTTCCAGGATATCTTTTTTCTTGGATAGCTCGATAATCGCCTGGCGATTTTTATTGCTGATGTCATTGCGTGCTTTTTCGTTATCCAACATTGTCTGAATGTGCTTTTCTTTTCGACGCATTTCTTCCTGCGTCGCTTCAAGCTCTTCCATATTTTGCCGCATTTCTTCCTCTTGGGCGCGCATCTCCTCAGTCTGCTGTTGAGTTTTCTCTAATAATATCCGGGTACTCTCATTTATCCTAACCGTAGAAATGGTGGAAGCAATACTCTCTGCCAGTTTTTCAACTAGTTCCCGTTCGTGCGTTTCATATTTACCGAACGTAGCGAGCTCAAGTATTCCAAATACTTTACCATTCACTTTAAGGGGCACCAACAACAACGCATTTGGAGTTGCTTCACCAAGCGAAGAGGTGATGGCAATATATTCCTTCGGCACGTCCATCAAATAAATCGACTCAGCTTCCAGAAAACTTTGACCTACCAGACCCTCTCCCACCTCAATTGTTTTGGTGAGGAATTTTTTACGTTCGTAAGCGTAACATGCTACGAGTTCTAAAAATGGTTTGTCCTTATTCTCCTCGTTTAAAATAAAAAGACCGCCTTGATTACTCTTCGTATACTTTACAACAAACTTCATTATGTTATCGAAAAGCTCTTGGGTCGTAGTAAATGAAGTTCGCAGTAATTCCCCTATTTGAGCTAAACCCGAGGTGGCCCAGTTACGTCTGCTGTCTTCTTCCGCATTTGTCCGTAATTTATCTCGCATGGTAACGAGTGTATTAGCCATGCTTCCGTTGTTAATTTCAACCTCAAGTTCAGTTGAATAGTTACCGGCTGAAATGGCTTCCATAAAATTTGATAACGAACTGGCAGACCGTGCTTGTTGCGCGAGGTCAGCCGCTTTTTCGCTTTCCATCGTTTCCTTGTTGCGCTGCAAGCGGTAATAAAGAAAACATCCCACGATGAATGCGCTGATCAATCCTAAAATGGCAATCCAAGAAAGAACATTTAGCGAGACAGCCGTTGCCGTTAAATGCTGATCGATATAACTCGTAAATCGGGTCGCCGAAGTTTGAAAATTTCTAAATGACCCATCCAATTGCAGGTTCAACACCTCAACAGATTTAGTATCATATACGGCCACGGTGCTATCCGTTGCGGGGACCAGGATTTCGGTTTTTGAATTCCAACTTAACTGACTGATATCGGCTAGGTTTTGAATATTATAAATTGTTTCTTTTAGCAACGCCCTTGCTTCTTCATCCGTAACTTTTTCAAAGGTTCCGGCTTCGGTGTCTTTTCCATCATACATTGCCTCCAATAACGTTTTTGTATTCGTGAGCGGAGCCAATACATCACTTTCAAAATGGAGGGTTTTATCTCCGCTTTTTAATTGATCTATCCAAAAGTGTGCATACGATGCCTGGTTTTCAACTTGGTCGCTAAGCCTCAGGTACGGAACATTTTGACGATACGTAGCAATTGCATTGCGCTGAACAAATATGACAAGGGTTGTAACAACCAGACCAACGAAAATGAATCCCAGAGTGAACTTAAGTGTACGGTTCCTCATGATTTAAAAATGACATTTTAAGGTCAAAATAAATAAGTTTAAAAAGTATTAGTCGAAAAGGTAGGCTATTCGGCTTAAAAAGGAAAGTTCAGCGGTTGCCTGAATTGGTCAACTACCTATGGACGTAATAAAATGCATCATTTAATATTTTTTTGGGTGTGCCTTGACCTGATAACGTACCTTTTAAAGTAAGTTTATAGCAGATTATTGAAGATTATACCGTTACAGTAACTTTAGTCAACGCTTTTTTACTTGCCTCTAAAATCCGATCTGTTACCTGTGAATTAACAGCGGAAGAAATAAACATGGCTTCAAATTGCGAAGGTGCCATATAGATACCCTCCTGAAGCATCGATTGAAAGTATTGAGCGAAGCTCTTCGTATCGCACGTCATCGCAGTTTCAAAATTGACAACCTTTTCGTTGGTAAAGAAAAGGGTGAACATCGAACCGACTTGGTTTATTGAATACTTTAATCCTGCATCCGCGAATTGCTTACTGATTTGCTGAGCTAAATCAGTCGTTTGCTGGTTGATCTGCTGGTATGTCGAAGGATTCTTTTTCAGATACCTAAGCATCGCCAAGCCAGCAGCCATAGCCAAGGGGTTGCCTGACAGTGTCCCCGCCTGGTAAATGGGACCGATCGGCGAAACAGAATTCATAATTTCTTTTTTCCCCCCGTAAGCTCCAACCGGTAGTCCTCCACCAATTATTTTCCCCAGGGTGGTCATATCGGGTATTACACCAAACATTTCTTGTGCACCGCCCAAAGACAATCGGAAGCCGGTCATGACCTCATCGAAAATCAGGATAATTTTATGGTCATCACACAACTTCCTCAGGCCTTGCAAGTATCCAGGCTGAGGTATAACGCAACCCATATTTCCAACAACGGGTTCAAGAATAATGGCTGCGATTTCATTTTCGTTCGCCCCTATAATTTTTTCGATGGCTGCTAAGTTATTGAAGGGAGCTATAAGGGTATCTTTAGCAGTACCTTTCGTAACCCCAGGACTATCCGGCGCACCGAAAGTTAATGCCCCACTTCCAGCAGCAATTAAAAAAGAGTCGCCATGTCCATGATAACATCCTTCAATCTTAATGAACTTTTCTTTACCCGTAAAACCCCTGGCTACACGAATGGCCGACATGGTTGCCTCCGTGCCCGAATTAACCATACGGACTTTTTCGATGGAGGGAACGATTGAACAAATCAGCTCAGCCATTTCAACCTCGCGCTCCGTAGGAGCTCCAAATGACGGCGAGTTTACCAGCGCTTCCTTTATTGCTTCTTCAATGATAGGATGAGCATGACCAAGGATCATAGGTCCCCATGAATTAATTAAATCTACGTATTCATTGCCATCTTCATCGTAGAGGTATGCTCCTTTCGCTCTTTTTATAAAAAGCGGATTTCCACCGACAGCCCGAAAGGCCCTTACCGGCGAGTTAACCCCTCCTGGAATAAAGTCTATTGCCTTGTCAAAGAGGCTTTTACTTTTTGAAAAATCTTTCATTGGATTTTATTTTGGAGCTTACTGTTGGACGGTACAACTTCCTTGTTGAATCAAATAAAAATATCAGAACAATTTTATCGTTTCTCAACCACCACCATTTTACCGTCGGACACTTTGATGAAAGGAACTAATTCGTTGCTGCGACCCTGTTGATAGCTAACACCCTCCGTCAGGTATCCTGGAATTGGACCTTTTGCCAGTGCCTCCTGAAAGTATACTCCATTCTTTTTCAATAGATTTCCAGCCAGCAACATGAGCTCATAACCCAAGCTCACATAGTTTGAAGGAACTCTGCCATGCGTCTTCATAAATTTTTTCTCAAATGATATCGATGCAGGTCTGTCGGAGTTTATAAAATTAGGCGCTGTTAAAACAATGGGCAGGACTTGAAATTTTTCCAGATCTATAACCGTCTGATCGATCCACTTTTCTGAACCCAACACAATGATTTGATCGCGCCTTGTTTCAATACTGCTCACGATTTTAGCATAAACAAGGGCATCCTCAGAAGCTACGAATATACTTCCCAAACTATCCTTTGGTAGCGTGAATTGCTTGGGGTATTTAAATTCGTCAAATTCAGTGGCCGTTGTAAGGGTCTCAAATATCATCTTCGTATTCTCCTTCGGAACGCGATGCGAAGCGACGATTTTAAGACCGTTCTTATGCGCTGTCTGAATAAAGTTAGCGGCTATTACAGAATCCCGTTTAGAGGTGCCATAAAATACCATGCAGTTTTTTTTCCGGGTGTAGGAAGCTAAAAACTCACCAGATTTTTTTCCTAATGTCTCGAGAGAGGGCTGGTATAAAAAAGCATATGGGTTGGCACCTATCAACTCAATACTGTTATGGACGGGATTGAATGTATTTATCCCGTTGGCCAATGAAAAATCCTGAATAGGTTTGCATTCATCCTGGAAAAAAGGGCCAACTACAAGATCCGTGTTTTTAAGTTCATCTGTTTTTAAGATCGTTTTAATTTTCTCTACCTTCCATTCGGTATCATAGGCTCTTAAGCTCAGTTTTATTCCCTGCTTTCCTAAGGTGTCAACTGCTTGTTTCATACCTTCATAAAGATCGAGGACGCTCTGATTGCGCTTTGGCGCTGGTGAGGGGTCAAGGGTATTTACCATAAACGGAAGCAGCACCGAAATTGAGTAAACATCCTTAAAGTAGGAAGTTGGTGCTTCGGGTATAAAATCCGTACGTTTAAAATTAAACTTGGAAACCAGGTTTTCCAGCAGCGCTTTGTCTTCAGGATTTGTAGCGTCCTTTGCGAGTAACAGTGCTAACGGTCTGGCTAGTGCTTCATCTTTCGGGTATTCCTCATGCATCATTTTCAATGTCTCCACATCGGCAATGGTACTGAGGGTGACTAATTTTACGGCATTGACGTTCTCTTGAATTTTTTTGTCCTGAATGGTATTAAAGACTTTAAGTCCTTGAAAATAATCCTTCTCATCAAAGTGAATTTTACCCAACCAGAAATTTACCTCATCCATTTTATCCCATTTGGGATGCAACATTTTGAGTTGAGTCAGTGTATTTTTCGCTACCGCTTTAAATCCTTGATTGTATGCTGCTAAAGCATAATAAAATGACGCATATTCTGAAAAAGTATTTTTAGAAGCATAGGGTATGAGAGGTTTAAAGCTCTCCATGGCAAGGTTGTATTTGCCTTCCCTGAACAGCGCCTTTGCATTAAAATATTGTTTATTGTAATCGATTTGCGCAAATGTAAATACGTGAATGAAAGACAATAGACAACAGACGACAATTGTTTTACGCATCATACTTTGGTTAATCATTTTAAAAACATTTTATATCAGCGAAAGTTATTCCCATTCAATGGTTGCCGGAGGCTTTGAGCTGATGTCATAAACAACCCTGTTAACACCTTTTATCTTATTAATTATTTCACTTGAAATCGTCGCCAGGAACTCATATGGTAAATGAGCCCAATCTGCCGTCATCCCGTCCGTGCTGGTTACTGCCCTCAAGCTTACCACCCGTTCATAGGTTCTTTCATCGCCCATCACACCAACAGATTGAACGGGAAGCAACATAGCGCCAGCCTGCCACACTTTGTCGTACAGTCCATGATCTTTGAGACCCGTAATGAAAATGTTATCGACTTCCTGAAGGATGCGAACTTTGTCTGCGGTAACGTCGCCTAAAATCCGGATACCCAATCCCGGTCCTGGGAATGGATGCCGACCTAAAATCGTTGGATCAATATCCAATGTTTTGCCAATGATCCTCACTTCATCCTTAAACAACGTGTTAAGGGGCTCCACTACTTTCAACTTCATTTTAGCAGGGAGTCCACCCACATTGTGATGTGATTTAATAGTTTGAGATGGACCATTCACGGAAACAGACTCGATAACATCGGGGTAGATGGTTCCTTGTCCCAGCCATTTAACATCCGTTATACGATGTGCCTCTTCATCGAATACTTCAATAAATGTTTTGCCTATTGCCTTTCGTTTCGCTTCGGGCTCTGTCAAATCTTTGAGAGCGTTGTAAAATTTAGCTTTTGTATCAACACCTTTTACATTCAATCCCATGTGCTGATAAGAGTCCAGCACCTGCTGAAATTCATTTTTGCGAAGCAGTCCATTGTCTACAAAAATACAATGAAGGTTTTTTCCAATGGCTTTATGAATGAGCGTTGCCGCCACAGTGGAATCTACACCTCCCGACAAAGCCATCACAACCTGGTCATCGCCCAATTTTTCTTTCAAACCTGAAATTGAATTTTCAACAAACTGATCCGGAGTCCAATCCTGCGCGCAATCACAAATATGAACGACGAAATTCCGTAACAGATTTTTACCTTCCGTGGTGTGCGTTACTTCCGGATGAAACTGTATTCCATAGACGGATTTATCTTTAATTTTATAGGCTGCAATCGCGACGGATGGTGTGCTTGCGATCACTTCAAAATCGTCGGGCACTTTCGCAATGGTATCCGCGTGAGACATCCATACTTGCGTATCCAATGATATTTCTTTTAACAATTCATTGTGATGGTCCACTGTTGTGAGTTTAGCCCTTCCATACTCACGCGAGTGCGAGGGCAGCACATTGCCCCCATGCTGCTGGGCTATTAGTTGGGCACCATAGCACACACCCAGAACAGGCACCTTTTCGAACTGCTTTATATCGACATTAGGTGCACCGTTATCCCGTACAGAGCAGGGACTTCCGGAAAGGATTACCCCTTTAATATCGGCCGTAATTGTAGGAATTTTATTAAAGGGATGGATTTCGCAATAAACATTTAACTCCCGGACTCTGCGGGCGATCAATTGAGTGTATTGCGAGCCGAAATCTAAGATCAAGATCTGCTGTGACATCCCGCAAAGATAACAGAAGCAGTCGCGTACGAAGAGTCGGGCGATAAAAAATTATAATGGCATAATTATCAATCAGGGTATCGCTCATGGCGGTTTGGTAAATGGTAGCGATTGTTAGAATCGGCAATCGATTACCACTTCTGGCCAAAAAATGGATGCTATTTGTTGCTTAGCCTACCATTGCAACGACATAATACCCACCTGAAATCCCAGGCTTGAAAAACTGGAATAATTAAAGTTTTCGGTTTTGTTTGTGGAGTAATCATAATGCACCGCGGCCATGATACCCATTTTCCTTCGAGAACCTAACCTCACTAAAATGCCTGTTTCCGGACGCGCCAGAAACCCAAATGCCTTATCTTGATCACCGTATATATTGTAATAAACAACATACTCATTATAGTTAACACCGAGCCCTATGCCAACGTATGGAAAAATCCTTTGGCCCTCTCCTAGCGGGAAATAATACTGTCCGCTTGCTGTCAACCCGTAGTGATAGATATAATTAAAATAATCCGTTGTGATCGCTCCAGACGAATTTTCAAATGTCGTCTTCGGCTTATACTCATCATATTGCGCCCAGTTTATATCGACACCGGCGGAAATTCTCCGTTCCTTGCCCAGGAACATGCGATAACCGATCTTAGCACCACGGGTACTGGTTCGGTCGATCCACGTTTTATTTGTCAAGGGCATATTCACGTCCCAGTTAATATACATGTAGTTTTCCTGCGCTAATCCAATCAGCGACGAACAGAAAAAAAAGGTCAATAAAATATATTTAGTCTTCACGATTCAAGTAATTAGATTGCATAAAAGCCTGCTCGATTGCACTTGTCGATTGGTCGATAAGGTTCACGGTGCTGTAAACATCTCCCATGTAAGCGCTCCAAATCACCTTCACTTTGTTATCAGGCGTTCGATTTTTTAAGTCTACGATTTCAATGACCAATGCTCCGGTATTGTAAGCGTATGTATTCACGTAGGGATATGAATAATATGAACTGTATCCATAATAGGATGGATAGTAATAGTTTGGATAAATAACCTGCTGCGAAACGTTGAGATCATTTACGACGTAGACCTTCACCCCCAGATCCGGATTCTCATTTCTACCTACTCGGGTATATAAACGCTCATTCATGTTTGAGATAACTTCCTGGACAACTAGTCTTGGATAAAAATCATTATCTGGCCTTGCAACGCGAATGGTGTCATTCGGATTTGTGCTTGAAATAAACCCGATGGTATCGGTAGGAATGGCAAAGGTTGAATAGGAGCCAAATGCGGCATCCTTATCGAAATTTGTTGAAACTACCAGTTCATCAAAAAGGCGCAAACTATCCGGTTCGGTATTACAACTCCAACAGCACATGGCTCCCACAATAAATACGATAGTCTTTTGCATAATTATTTCCTTTGTTTTTAAACGAAAACGTTAAGCGTAAATTGTTAAAACCGCGATTCTAAGGGTTAGACACATGAACCCCCTTATAAGTTTAAGGATTTCAGGATAAAATTAGTCCCGCTCCAAAAAGCAGGACAAAGACAAGCGTAGAAAGGGCCATTTGCTTTAGGTAAGGATCAAGTTGGGAAGATGGTTTGTTACTGATGGCCACCCCATTTTTTACAAAAAGAGGAGCACTTAACAAAAAGAGCCATTGCCATGGAGAAGAATATGTAAGCATCACATAAATGCCCGCTGAGAGCAATCCGCTAAAAATTAACATCCAATGATATCTGACTGCATTTGCGCGCCCGATGCGCACCGGAATAGAAAATTTACCCGCTTTCCTATCGGATTCAATATCCCGGATGTTATTGACGTTTAGGACTCCGATCGAAAAAAAACCACAACTTAAAGCAGGAAGTATCTGAAACCACGTAATCTCTTTTGTAAACAGATAGTAAGAGCCCATTACTCCTACCAAGCCAAAGAAAATTAATACAGAAAAGTCGCCGAGGCCGACATATCCATAAGGCTTTTTTCCCATTGTATAAGCAATAGCGGCCAGGATGCTTAACAACCCCAGTCCGAAAAAGAAAAAGATTGCTTTCCAATTTAATCCGAACGACACTATTAGTAGTGAAACGCCACTGATAAGACAAAGCAATACAAAAATAATGACAGCTCCCTTCATGCGGGTCGCGGTTATAGCGCCACTCTGAACGGCACGGGAAGGACCTTTCCGATCTGCACTATCAGCCCCATGAATGGAATCTCCATAGTCGTTTGCAAGGTTTGAAAGAATCTGCAAGAAGATCGTTGTCAGAATACACAATAGAAAAATATCCCATCGAAAAGCATTTGCAGAAACCGCCAAAAACCCCCCCATCGCGATGCAAGAAAGCGCTAAGGGTAAAGTTCGCAACCGAAATGCGTGTAACCAGGTTTTTACGTTCATGAATAAAAATACGACACGAATATAATTTCTAATTTTTAATGAGCGGGTAACTGTTAACTATTTGTAGATGTTCCTTTACACTAAAAAAAATAACTTGGTAAAGTAGTACTAGTGTATTTCGCGAACCGTAATCACTTCTTTATTAAAGGTAACTCTATCATTTACTTTTAAGCCAGCTAGCGCCTTACCCAACGGTGAAGTAGGAGAAACAACAAAATATTCCACTCCCGATACAATCAATTTCCCGATGCCAATGCTGATAAAAATCCTTTTTGAATCTGTGATCACCAAACTGCCAAGGGAAATTTTTTCAACAGTAGTTTCAGATTTGATTAGATCCAGCACGGTTTGAAGTTGAATAGCCTCCTGTAATTGGTGGGCGGCGCGATCGCGTTCAATCTGCATCATTGCCCTGCCCGTTTCATATTTATCGCCCGCACTACTTTTCCCTTCTTCATTCGCCGATTGCTGCGCATTATCCATCGCTTGCTTCGCGGTGGCGATGCTGACGTCTACATATTCCCGACATCTATTTAAGATCTGATCTTTAAGGCTGAGCGAATCCAATTTCAACTATTAATGTGAGGAGGCTGAATCTATAATTTTATTAACGATATCACTGTCTAATGGATTTGTTTTTGACGGATAGAATTTTATTTCTTTTCCATCCTTGCTAACAAAATATTTGCAAAAATTCCAGGTGGGCACTTTGCCTGTCTTTGCCGCTAACCATTGGTACAAAGGATGCTGACTGTTTCCTTTCACCGAAATTTTTCCGAACATTTGAAAATTCACTCCATAGTTTTTCTGACAAAAGGAGGCAATTTCTGGGTCAGCCAGTGGTTCTTGCCACATAAAATTATTGGCGGGAAATCCCAGCACGGAAACTTTGTCGCCGTACGTTTCATGAAGCGTCTCCAGTGCTGCGTATTGGGGGGTAAAGCCGCACTTCGACGCCGTATTAACAATCAATAAAGCCTTTCCTTTATAGCGGCTAAAATCGATTTCACGGCCCGACAAATCATTGATCTTGAAATCATAAATAGGACCGGCAACAGGTTTAATTTTTTCAGGGCGTGATAACTTGGAGGATAAAAATGATATCAAGCCCATATCCTTTAAACCCCTATTTCATCTACAATCTCTTTGTCCAGGGGTTTAACTTTTGAGGGGAAAAATTTGACAGTACCATCAGGCTTTACCAGATACTTACAGAAATTCCAACTCGGTTCCTGTCCGGTTTTTTCTTTTAAAAATTGATACAATGGATGTTGATCACTGCCCTTCACGGAAACTTTTTCAAACATTTGAAAAGTCACTCCATAGTTTTTTTCGCAAAATTGAGCAATCTCCAAACTTGTGCCAGGCTCCTGGGCTCCAAAGTTATTAGCAGGGAAACCGAGTACAGTAACTTTGCTCCCGTACTGTGTCTGCAATTGCTGAAGCTCTGTATACTGAGGTGTGAAACCACATTTGGAAGCGACGTTTACAATTAGCAAGGTCTTTCCTTTGTATGTTGAGAAATCAATTAGCTCACCTTCAAGCGAGTTAACTTTGAAATCATAGATAGAGTCCATCGGCGCGATAAAAATTAGGAGTGAGATTAGTAAAAATTTCATATAAGAAGGAGTTTTACGTTAGTAGTTGCAAGGGGTCAAGATATAATAAAACACGTCAGATTGTTTTTAGTTCGATGTCGTGTTTTCGGTTACATTTTTTCGGGGACGGATATGCCCAATAACCACATTGCTTTTTTGATGGAATCAGCGACCACTTTGGAAAAAGCAATGCGAAATTTAAGCTTCGATGGATCTGCTTCCTGGAAAATAGGAATACTTTGGTAAAACTGATTGTATTGTTTAGCTAAGTCAAATACATAGTTGGCGATTACAGCAGGCGAGTATTCCTTAGCGGCTTCCCGTATTTTGTTTTCGAATAAGCTCAGGACATGAAGGGCCTCACGTTCCGCCGGTTCGAGCGACGCTAACGACTTCAGATCTTCTTCCGACTCGATGAGGTTTAAACTTTCAGCCTTCCTTATAATGGCTCGTATACGCGCATGTGTGTACTGAATGAACGGGCCGGTAAATCCTTGCAGTTGAATAGATTCGTTCGGATCAAATAGCATTCTTTTCTTGGGATCGACTTTTAACAAGAAAAATTTAAGGGCGCCCAGTCCGATCATCTCAAACAACTTAGTGGCCCCCTCTTCCGTTACCCCTTCAAGCTTTCCTAACTCACGGGTTTGGCGTTCCGCCTCCTGGATCATCTCCTCCATTAAATCGTCTGCATCCACGACAGTACCTTCACGGGATTTCATCTTTCCACTGGGGAGATCAACCATCCCATAGGATAGATGGTAACATTTTTTTGCCCACGCATAACCCAGCTTACTGAGGATCAGGAACAACACTTTGAAATGATATTCCTGTTCATTACCAACGGTATAAACCTGGCCCATAATTTTAGGAAAATCCAAAAACCGAAGTATAGCCGTACCGATGTCTTGTGTCATGTAAACCGAAGTACCATCCGAACGTAATAAAACTTTCTGATCCAGTCCATCCGATGTGAGATCAACCCAAACGGAACCATCCTCTTTTTTGAAGAAGACACCACTGGCCACAC
>CAZAHL010000174.1:0-15062 GCA_964484845.1 uncultured Chryseolinea sp.
AATATAACGAGACTCCCGCCATCGGCATTTTGCTTGCACCCGAACTGATATTGATGATATTGCCGCCCTTATCGCCAAACAGTTTCAAAGATGCCTGGATAGTAAGTACAGGGCCCAAAACATTGACGTCGAAATGCTGATGAAAAGCTTTTACGGTTGCCTGTTCAATAGGTAAATATTGCTGAAAGACCGCGTTGTTTACCAAAATATCCAAGGTGCCGAAAGCCTTCTTTGTTTCTTCAAACAGCCTGGTTACATCGGCTTCTTTCGATACATCGCCTTGTACTGAAATGGCTATGCCTCCATTGTCGGTTATGGCTTTCACCACTTTATCCGCTCCTTCTTTGCTTGAAGCATAATTTACAACAACCTTTGCGCCTTCCCCGGCAAAGTGCTTTGCGATAGCTGCACCTATTCCTTTTGATGAACCTGTGACTACCGCTACTTTGTTTTTTAGTTTACTCATTTTTTTATTTATTTTTAAATTTGTTTCGCAAAGTTACCATCATTAGTTTATATTTGTAACTATTATAGTATATTCTAGTTACTATTAGGTAACTACAAATTTTAAAAATATGAGAGATGACAGATTTTGCAATTCGAATTGCCCATTTACAAGAGCTATTGGCACTATTGGAAATAAATGGAAGCCTATAATTATAAATGTAATTTGCACCCATACCATTCGTTTTGGTCAGCTAGATGCCATAATACCACACATTTCAAGGAAAGTACTAACCGAACAGTTAAAAGAGCTAGAAGAAGATGGACTATTGGAAAGATTGGCCTATAAGGAAATACCACCAAGGGTAGAATATAAGTTGTCTAAAAAAGGCTTAGCTTTTTTGCCGATTTTAGAAAACATAAAAGAATGGAATTTAAAATATGAAATAGTTCCAATACCCAAGCCTTACCATTCGGAATTTATTCAACCAAAACTATTTTGACCCTGGAATCAGATCTGCCAATGGAAACCTGGAGGCGACAGTCATGGAGCAGCCAGGGATCAACGCTTTATTTAAAATTTCGGTAAGCCTTTTTCACAAAGACGACAAAGGTGATTGATGCTGAATAAATTTTTCCACCAAGAAGGAAAAAATGCCAGAATGACCGGCAGACGGCGTTCATAGAAGTAAACATCGAGAATTGTTTTCTTCGGCCTTCGTTAAACTTGTTAAACAACATTTAGCCATCTCAAGCCATTCAGTGCGCACTAAGGAAGGAAGTAATTCAAACTGCCGAAACGCAGACTGAAAAAATTCCTTATCACATTATTTTTGCCGAAAGGCATCCTATAGGTATTATGCTAGTAGAAGACAATCCGTGAATCGGAAATTATTCTTTGTGCATACTGAATAAATTGGGGAATCGAAAAATAGGTGTAGCCGAAGCGGAGCGAAATAGTTGAAAAATTGCATGAAAAAAATTTCGTCATTATTGGATGTTCAAATGCCGGTCTTGGATTGGTTGGAGGCTAGAAGAATGATCTGATTAACTCCAGATGGCAAATGCCTAGGGCATAAAATTCAATGCGCCGTCAGCCCTGCATTTATGACAGGTATTTATTTGACGTCCCGCAGGGAGATACGGGTAATTCTGACGAGGGAATAGACATGGAGGTAATAAAATTGACGCATCGATTTAAGTAAGCGGAATTGTAAAATAAAATGTTGCGCCCTCGTTTAACTTTGCGTCGGCCCAAATATTTCCTCCATGCTTTGTAATAATTCTTTTCACGGTAGCCAAGCCAACACCCGTTCCTTCAAATTCGGTTGAATCATGTAGTCTCTGAAATGTGCCAAAAAGTTTGTCTACATACTTCACATCAAAACCTGCTCCGTTGTCTTTTACGTAAAAAGTATTTTCGATTGAGGTAGAGGATGCATAGATCTCAATTTTAGGATTCTCTTTTTTACTTGAGTACTTGATCGCATTTGAGATAAGATTGATCCATACCTGACTAAACAATGAGCGATCACAATGTGCGTGGGGCAATTCAGCAATGCTAATATTGGCAGGGTGTTTTAGAGATGAATTGATCTCTTGAACTACTGAGTGAACAAGCTCGGTCATATCGACAGTCACCTTCCTTACCTCTTTTTTGCCAAGCTTGGAAAACTGCAGTAAATCATTAATTAATCTTTCCATTTTTCCCACATTCGAATTCAGCTTATTTAACACCTTTTTCGAGTCATCGCTAAGGGTTTCTAGATTATCTTCTTCCAGAATTCTCGCGTAACCATTAATTGCTCGCAAAGGGGAACGCAGATCATGTGAGACGGAATAGGAAAATGATTCGAGTTCTTTGTTGGTCTCATCCAGTTGCAACAAATTAATTTTCAAGTCATCATTCAATCTTCGGATCTGCTCGTCTGTAATTTTTTGGAGGGTAACATCACGCTCTGTTATTGCCATTGATTTCTGTTGCGTTCGGGAGTCAACAATACAAGATGCTGAGAAAAGTACGTCGACAAGACTTCCTTGCCGTGTTATTCGTTTGGTTTCCATAGCGTGAACTTTTTCTCCCGCCCAAATTTTTTCAACCAGCGTTTGAGTCTCTGGGTGAAGAAATTCGGGAACAATGTTCCACACTTTCATCCTGAGGGCCTCACGTTCCGAATAGCCATAAATCTTTTCGGCTCCCTCATTCCATGAGATAATGTTCCCTTCATTATTGTGGATGTAAATGGCATCGGCCGATTGTTTAACTACCGTCGCGAGGTATGTCCGTATTATTTCTACCTCCTTTGCCTCAGTGATGTCGCGCGCATTACCAAACCATTTTTCGTCTTTTACAACAACGTTCCAATTGAGCCATTTCACCGACCTGTTTTTACAAAACATTTTGGTTTCGAAAGAAAATTTCTCCTTCTGGTTTTGTTTTAGCCCTATTAACAAGTGTTTGTCTTCTTTATCAAGATAGAATGCCAGTTGCGTACCTATGACCTCCTCTTTTGCATATCCTAATATTGAAAGAAATGCGTTGTTAACTTCTTCAAACTTCAGCGTCGACGCATCAATTATCCCAATAATATCAGCCGAATTATTAATTAATACCTCTGTCTTTTTAAGTAATATATTTTTTTCAAGCAGCTCTTTTTTTTGCAGTTGAATTTTCAAAAGCACTGATACCTTGGCCTTTGTAATTTCTGGGTCAAGTGGTTTGAACAGGTAGTCAACGGCACCTTCTTCAAAACCCTTCATCATTGACTGGTATTCCTTCTTTTCTGCTGAGGCAAAAATTATTGGGATGTCTTTTGTTTTTAAATTCGACCTCAAAAATTTCGCTACCTCAAAGCCGTCCATATCTGGCATGTGCACATCGAGGATAATTAAGTCTACTTCTCGATTTAAAGCGTGCTTTAACGCGTCTGATCCGGACGTCGCCTGATAAAAAGTTCGTCCATCCTTTTCAAGCAGCGTTTGCAAGGCAAGCAAATTCGCAGGCTTATCATCGACAAGCAAAATCGAAGTACTCTGAAACTTATCTATCTTCATAGTGATTTAAGGCTGGAAGTTTTTTCAAAAATGCTTGTATCCGATTAACCTTCATAATAAAATCTATACATTTTGTTTGTATGGCTGCTCGTGGCATAAATGGATTCTGCGCTTCCTCGGGGTCCTGTGCGATAGTAAGTCCGTTGAATCTTTTTATTGTCCGAATTCCTTCAGCACCATCGCTGCTAGCCCCTGTCATAATAATACCGACTAATTCGTTCTTAAAAACCTCGGCTGCTGTTTCGAACGTCACATCGATAGAGGGCATACTATGCTTTACAAGCGCATCGGACGCCAGCGAGAAAGTTTTATCAGCCTCTACTAAGAGGTGATACCCCGGGGGCGCGAAGTAAACACTTCCCGCTGTAATCTTTTCTTTTTCGTCCGCCTGCTTGATTCTGATTTTACACTTATACTGCAGTATTTCCTCCAGCAATTCGGTTTGCTCGTTTGCCCTATGCTGAATCACGATCAAGGGAATAGCGTAGTCGGGTGGCAATGCACCCAACATCGGGACCAGCACATTTATGCCGCCCGCGGATGATCCGATGACCACTGCACCAATCATTTCGATAACTTCAAATGTTTATCTGGTCTTTTTATAAATTTTCTGCTTTTTATCCATTTCTTCAAAACACTTCTTCTTGTCTGAAAATAACAGCGATTCTTTATTACCAATTCCTAAAAAACCAAAAGGGGACAGACTCTCATAAAAAAGTCCAATCACCTGGTTTTGTAACTGCTGGTTAAAATAGATGAGAACGTTGCGACATGTTATCAATTGAAACTCGTTGAAAGATTTGTCGATTGACAAATTGTGAGGTGCAAATACGATATTTTGTCTTAACGTTTTATCAAACAGCACAGAATCGTATTTTGCCTTGTAATAACTCGAAAACGAGTTTTTGCCACCTGCCTTCATATAGTTGGTGGTATATTGTTTCATGCTGGCAAGAGGATAAATTCCCTCTTTCGCGACCTGCAATGATTTTTGATTGATATCGGTTGCATAAATAATTGAGCGCTCAAGAAGATTCTCTTCTTTCAGAATAATTGCAGTGGAGTAAACTTCCTCCCCTGTAGCACAACCAGCTATCCATATTTTTATCAGTGGATAGGTTTCTAGCTGCGCCACTATTTTTTCCCGTAATACCTTAAAAAACAAAGGATCTCTAAACATTTCAGTTACCGTCACCGAGACCTCCTGGATAAAGGCTTCGAAGAAAGATTCGTCTTTTAGTAAACTTTTGGCTAGATCTCCTATGTTGTCAATTCTGAATTTAGTCATGAAATAGGTAACCCTACGTTTTACAGAGGCTTCTGCATATCCCGTAAAATCGTATCCATAGACAAAACGAATGGATTCTAAAAACTCCTTTAATTCATTGGCGGTAAAACTCATTCGGCAACACCTCTTTAAAATTAAAGTTTTATAAAAATATTCTTACTAACGATATAGCCATACGCGCATTAGGGAAATCAGCTGGGGTGTATTAACTGGTTTCGACACATAATCTGACATTCCTGCAGATAAGCACTTATCGCGGTCTCCCTTCATTGCCTTAGCGGTTAATGCGATGATTGGAAGCTTTTCGAATTTAGGTATTTTCCTAATCTCCCTTGTTGATTCATACCCGTCCATTTCCGGCATCATGATATCCATTAATACGATATCGATATTCTGGTTTTCCTTCAACATTTGAACAGCATCCTTTCCATTTTCCGCGACAAGACAATTCAAACCTTCTGCAATAAGGGCGTTCGTTAGGGAATAGGTATTACGAATATCGTCATCGACTACCAGCACGGTCCTATTCTTTAGGACTTCATCTGTCTTGTGAAGTTTCCTGATAATGTTTTGTTTTTCGTCTGGTAATTTCGATTCAATCCGGTGAAGAAACAGTGTTGTTTCATCTAGTAACCTTTCAAAGGAATGAACTGTTTTTAATACGACAGTGCTTGCCAGTTTGTTAAGGGTATTAGTTTCTTCCTTTGTCAGATCCTTTCCTGTATAAACAACAATCGGAATTCTATTCAATTGCTCATCGTTCTTTATCTTTTGCAGTAATTCAAAACCAACCATATCGGGAAGTCCCAAGTCAACGATGATGCAGTCAAATCTTTCCCTCTTCAAAGCTTCCATCGCTTCTTTTCCCGAATACACAGATAAGGATTTGACGTCACCGTTTCCAATTAATTCGCTGATTGCTTTATTCTGCAATTCATTATCTTCAACAATCAACAATCGCTTAAGCTTTCTGTTTATAAAATTCTCGATTTTATTAAATGCGTTTTGAAGAGACTCCGTTGACACTGGCTTTTTAACATAATCAAAGGCACCCAGTTCGATCCCTTCTTTGCGCATGTCATAGCTGGATATAATTTGGACGGGAACATGCCTAAGCTGAGGATCAATTTTTAAATGCTTTAATACTTCTACTCCATCCATTACGGGCAGTTTCATATCCAACATAATTGCATCTGGTTGATAATGTCGTGCGTAACTTAATCCGGTGTTTCCTTGGGTTGCAATTATACCTTTGTACTTCCTCTCTCTGACAAAATCCAGCAAGAGTGCGGCGAATACAAGGTCATCTTCAATAATCAAAACAACTTTGTCATCTTCAGTAATATTATAACGATCATCAGCCGGACCCTTATGCTCATCAAGGACTTCGCCGATCTCCGGCTTTCGTTGTGGGACTTCTCTAATTACGCTTTCCTCGGCATTTTTCACGGTATGGCTACCAGCTTGCTCAAAATGCAGCGGAAGATAAAGCGTAAACGTGCTTCCTCTGCCTTCTGTACTCTGCAACTGTATCTCACCACCTAATACATTGGCCAGCTCGCGTGAAATAGATAGCCCAAGTCCTGTACCGCCATATTTCCGCTTGGTCGATCCTTCCGCCTGCTGAAATGCTTCGAAAACAATTCTTTGCTTTCTTTCCGGAATGCCTATTCCAGTATCCTTCGCAATAAACGCCACTACATTGTTGGTTTCATGGAGTCTTTTATTTTCAAAACGAACGTGCGAATCTGGACGGGCAATTTCCAAGCTGACGTGTCCTTTTTTTTCCGTGAACTTAAACGCATTTGCTAATAAGTTCCTTAGGATTTGTTTCAAACGTTGGCCGTCAGTTATCATAACGGACTCAGCCAGGGCAGGATCGTCCAGTTTGATGTTAAAATCGATAGACTTAGCTTTTGCTATTTCTGAAAACATGGATGCCATATCGTTGGAAATTTCACGGAATGAAACCTCGCCGATCTCTAACTCCATTCTACCGGATTCGACCTTGGATAAATCGAGTATTTCATTGATCAGGTTTAAAAGATCTGTGCCGGAACTAAAGATATTTTTTACAAACTCGACTTCTTTCTGGCCAAGTTCGTTATTTTTATTTTCAGCCAACAATTGAGATAGTATGAGAATGCTATTGAGGGGTGTACGGAGTTCATGCGACATGTTGGCGAGGAATTCTGATTTATACTTGCTTGTTGCCTCCAGTTCGCGTGCCTTATTTTCAAGTTCCATCTTTGTAATTTCCAACCGCTCTTTTTGTTCTTCCAACATTACTGCTTTTTCTTCCAACTCCTCATTGCTTTGTTGCAGTTCTTCCTGTTGCGTTTTTAATTCTGATTCCGATTTTTCAAGCAAAATGGTTTTTTCTTGCAATTCTTCGTTAGTCTGTTTCAATTCTTCCTGCTGCACTTCAAGTTCTTCAGCTTGTCGCTGAGTTTCTTCCAGCAGATCTTTCAATTTATCACGTGACTGTGAGGAGTTGACGGCAATGGCAATGTTGGGGCCCGCTAATTCAAGAAATTCCAGGTCAAGCTGCGATATTTCATTTATAAACCCCAGCTCAACAACCCCCTTAACTTCATCTTCATATGAAAAAGGAAAAACAACAATGGTTTTAGGAACACTATTACCAAGCCCAGAGTTAACCCGTATATAGTCTGAGGGAATGTCACTAAAAATAATTGGTTTTCTTTCATACGCAGCCTGCCCCACCAGACCTTTGCCAATTCTAAAGGTATTGGTATTTCGTTTTCGCTCGTTGAAAGCGTAACTGCCTTCCAGAATTAAATGTTCATTCTCTCTCAAGTAAATAGCGCCTATCATGGCTTTTAATTGAGTAGCAATCTTGATAATGACATCCTGAGCAAGTGCTTTAATATCCTTTTCTCCCCTCAATATGTCACTAAGCTCGCCGTTTCCAGCTAAAAGCCATGTTCTTTTTTGGTTTTCTGAAGCCAGCAGTTGCAGGTCGGTTTTCATTTTTTCCAAAGCAACCCCTAGGATATCGGCGGAACCTCTTATCTTAATTTCCTGTGCGTAATCGCCCTTGCCAATAGCGTGAGCTATCTTTGCAAAATCACGGGACGCCACGATCATTTTATTAAAAGATGCAGCCAATTGGCCAATTTCATCGCTGCGGTCCAGATTCATCTCGACCGAAACATCCCCTAGGGCCATCTGATCTGCGGCGACTTTAATTAATTGAATTGAACTGATGATATCCCTTAGAGTAACAATCACAAAGGCCACTATTGCCAAAATAATTATGGTGGCAATCACTAGGTTTTTTGTAACAGTTGAAGAGGACGCGTACACAATTTCATCTGCCTTTTTGCTGACAAGGTATCCCGAATAATCTTCAATTTCCTTTAATGTGTTGATACTGCTGGTTGAAACGCTCAACCATCTTGCATCATCATAATTGAATCTTCCCAAACCCCCGTCAGTAAACGCATTATTAATTGTCGCATAGGTTTGCTCAACAAACGGTCCCTGATATTTTTTATCGAGAAATTCCTTCAATTCAGGAGAGGCGATTTTTTCCAGTCTGGTCCATTGAAACTCATGGTTCCCTTTGGCTGAGGCAAAGCTACCGTACCCTATGCCTTCGAATCTTCCCGCGGTAAAGGCTTTAACCAGTTCACTACGAATCGACGCCAGGAAATCCTTGCTGATTAGCAAAATAAGATGGTCCTCAAAATAGTTTTTTAAAATCAGATTTGTCGATTTACGAATCGTTGTCGAAACGTCGTTTAAGAGTTCAAATTTTAATTTAAGGTAATAAGAGTTGACTAGTTCTGGGGCCCGCTTTGTGGTGCCCCTTTCCCTCATAACGTTTAGGCTATCGAACCGACTCATATTGAAGGTATTCCTTCCAGTCTGGTTAAGTCTTAGCAACCCGCTAATGGCCTTATCGGTTTGCTCATACTGAGATGATAGCACATCCACATTTTTGGTGTCAGTCGTGCTCAAATAACTAAGTGTAAATGCCCGTTCTTTTTGTAATTCATGCAGCACCTTGGACATTTCCTGAATCGAGAGAACATCGGCCAAAACATCCTCGGCAGATCTTTTGTTGTTTAAATCTTGCCGAATACTGGATTGTAAATAATATAAAAGGCCCACCAAAGAGATTAATGAGGCAAGGATCAACTTACCTTTGATCGACAAATTCCTGAACGCATTCATTTTTCTTTTTTTAAGACACCAATTTTGTGAAGAGATAAGTTAAGAGACATCGAACTTATTGTCGTTTACAGTCTCCGCATCACGAACATTTTATACCGATGATCTTAGTGGCGACATCAACCCTTAAAATTTTATTAAAGCTTATGAGTCAAAAAGTTCGACACTCATTTTTTTAACTGCTAGTTTTCCATGCTGACCTATATCGTTCCGATTCCATTAACGCTTGAATCTTGGCATTCGAAAGCGGCTTTTCAAGGAAATCGATTACACGTTCACAAACATCTGCCTTCTCTCGGTCCTCTGTATTGACTGAAGAAGAGACAATTACAACATTAACATTTCTAAATTTATTCTCATTGATCCGATTAAGCAAATCCCAGCCAGACATTCCTGGCATGTTTATATCCAACAAAAGGAGGTGCCCCCGCATCGGCCCTTCATGTTTAGCGAGATACTCGAGTGTATCCATCGCGTTCGAAAAAGAGACCGGATTGTCAGTCAAACCGCTTTTTTTAACAAATAAGTTGTGCATGAAAACGGTTACCGGATCATCATCTGTTATAATAACTGTATGGGTCATCTACTATTCGTTTAATTCTTCGGTCTTTTGAACAACGGCTCTCACCAAATTATCCAATTCAGTTACTGATTCTAGTACATAATTTAAAAGTTGGCTAACATCCGAGTCCCCAGCGTTTATAATATTTATGAGGCCCATAATTCGAGCCAACGGGGCCCTTACCCCATGTGATTGCATCCACGCAATTTCTTTTAGCTTGTTATTTTGTTCCTGTATCTTGTGAATGTGTTTGGTCTGCTCGGTAATATCAAGTACAAAGCCATTTAGTTTGATTGGTTTTTGATCGGCATCGCGGTTGATGACCAACTTTGAGTTGACATATTTGATGTTTTTATGTTTGTCAAGAATTCTGTATTTCTGATCACAGATATCCAAGTGAAGCATCGCATGCGCTAATTCTTTTTTGACAGTATCAACGTCATCAGGATAGACGTGATTAACAAACAACCCGAAGCTTGGCTGGACCTCTCCAGGTTCATAGCCATATAGCCGAAAAGCCTCATCGGACCATTTGTTCTGCCCTGTAACAAGGTCTGCCGCCCAACTGCCCAAATGAGCGAGTCCTTCAGCCTGACGCAGCATCGTTTCATTTGCAATGACTTCTTCAAAATACTTTTGCCTTTCTGTTTCTATCCGACTTCTTTCAAGTGCATTCCTGACTGACGAAGGAAGACGTTTGAGCCGGTCCTTTAATATATAATCATCAGCACCCTCTATGATACATTGTGCAGCAAATTCTTCTGACACCGACCCTGTCACAAGAATAAAGGGTGCTATCAGCTGTAACTGAGGTTTCACGGCTTTATAGATTTGCAAAGCTTCCAAAGAGTTAAAGGCAGGCAGGGAGTGGTCAGAAATAATCAGATCTGGTTTGACTTCAGCCAAAGCATCTTCAAATTCATTTCTTTTACTTACTATCGTTGAGGAAAATTCGAATTTTGCACGCTTTAGTTCACGCTCCACCAAGTTGACATCGTCAAGGGAATCTTCAAGGAATAGAATTTTAATTTTTTGAGACATCTGCTTACTGTTTAAAATCAGTATTGAGGTGGGTAATTAAGTGCTAACCAATAAACCGACGACGTTTCCGTGACGTTCGTCTTTAAAAAAGAATTTTTTGAACGAATTGTACAAGCTTCAATTGAGCTGAACAACCTTTTACTATCATTTCAAATTTGTCAAAACATAGCAAGTTGATCCCTTTCAACGATAGACTGATTAAAGGCGACGTCCTGGCTACCCAACACTCTGATGCATTTCATTATCATCAATCTTAAACATATTGTTCCCTGCAATAATTCCATTGATTTCTTGAGCAATTTCCTCAGCAGGCTGAGCTCCTAGCAGATATCATCCACAAATTTGTTAGTTCAATTTACTAAAAATCAGGACAATCCCTGATTTATGAAATAACTATTAAAAGTACTTTTTACCTAATCTTGCTTTGAAAAAATCAGGAAACATGAAAGTTTTGTGATCAAGATAACATTCGCAACCAGGTTTATTTGCATCTAGTCGTTCAGTCTTTCTATCTTGAACTTAAATTACTTATTCAAGGGCTTCGTCAGAGTAATTAAAGAAACACGTCAGAATTTTGCGTATGTGTTGTTCGTAGTGAAGGCGCTCGCCGTAGGCACCACCATTTTCGTTCGCGATGTATGCATGCAGTGTCCGGCAAATTTTTTCAATTTCGATTTTCGTTTTCTCAATGTCTTTCGTTTCAAAAGACATTGAACCACTTTTAATCAACTTTCGATAATCCGTATTTATTGCGGCGTGTTTGACGGGAACATTTTTCGACGTCTGGTTTGGTTCCATGTCGTAAGATATTGTTTCAGCAACCATCAGTCATCGGCTTCAGGGCATGCTGCAATTTCACGTTTCTGGTGGGTTCGCATGATCACAATACAATTACCCTTAATAATACTGCATTCATTTTAATGGTTTTTACCTTTTGTTTTTCGCTGAGAATTCCGCCTACTGATTCTTCGATACGTTGCTTCGCCAGCACATCCCAATCGAAATCGAATATTTGCTGAAAATACCGAGCCACTTCCGCGTCTCTCACCAAGAGACTTGCATCGCGATTGAATAAACAACCGCTATTCGTTAAGTTGTGGCTTCCAAAAAGCACGGCTGCATCTCTGTCGATCGCAGAATCCACAATAATGCCTTTTGTATGACAGCCGACCTGCACCTTGAAATTGTCGGTATCAAATCCAAATTTCTTGATGCGGCCGAGCTTCTTTTGCAATGTTGCCTCTCCGTCACCGGGAAACTCACGGGGATCGCGAAATATTACTCTTACATTGATTCCTTCATCCTGCTTACGCAATAGTGTGTTGAAAAATTTCTCAAACTGCGGATCATTATCGTCAAGCAGATCGAAGGATTGGTTTTCAATGTCGATTGTACTAACGGCGGCGGCAACCAGATCCGTTGCTGCTTTAATGAAGAGACGTTGACCACGACTGTTTCTGTCCGGCGTTAAAAGCGGGAATATTTTCAGCTTTCGTTTTACCGTAAGGGGCATAAAATAGCGACCTACTGCCCGGGCTTCCTCCTGCACGAAAGCAATTTCAGGAACAAATAAAAAGATCGGGGCGACTGCGATTCCTTCTTCAAAAGGCACCCGCTCAGCCTCTTCGAAATCCCAATGTATATAATCTTCGAAAAGTTTGGCGAGTGTTTGATTTTTAATGATAACATGCCATTCTCTGTTGTTGTTCCGTAAGGGTGTGATGAACCGTGAGTTCTCGCTGGCAGGGTCTATGTCGGGCTGTCCCGAACCTTTCCAATTGCCACTGCTGAGCCAGAACTCCTCTCCATCCCGTGACGCGACTTTGATATGGTATGCCTTGGGCACGATCTTTCCAGCGCCTACGGAAGCCCATGTGTGCTCAAATTTTCTTTTCAGGCGACGCTTCATTTCCAGGACGGCGTCTTTGGTGCCCTGGATTTGCGTGACCATTTTCAGGTTGCGCCCGGCGGGACTGATAACCTCAACTATTTTATCACTGATATGCGGAGCTTCCCACTCATACATGGTGGCCGTCAACGTTCTTTCTACCCGGTCGAGAAAATCGCGAAGATTCGGATATCCTGAATCAGGGCTTACGTGGAATAAGGCTTCCACCTCCTCGTCGATAGGCTGCAGTGAAAGATGAGGAGGTTCTTTGTAGACGCCGGCAACTGGCACTGCTTCCAAGCCTCTTATTCCGATCTCGATTCCCTGCATTGCTAGTTGGTCCTTCACGCTGGCAGGCCTCACATCAACACCATAACCAAAATAGTCGGGACGAATCACTTCGCGGCCCGAGCTCTTCAACTCAGGGATTGACAGTTTCTCGTACACCTCCACGGCAATAACTTTTTCATCCGTTATCCAACCCTCTTTGAACCGGTATCCATCGTCAACACTGATAATACCCTCATACCCAGTTAACTCTTGTCGCGCAATTTCCAGCGCCTCCTCAAACGTCACGTCTTTTTTTATTACACCGCCAGCGGAGCTTGCTGATGTGTTGTATTGCGCGTTGCCAATTTCAATCGTGACCCTGATCGGGATATTGGCTTCGAATGTATATTTACCTGTGGTGGTTACCGGCGATGATACGTTACCCGGTGAACCGTTGACCGGTTTATTAGCCACATCCTCTCTTTTTCTCATGCGCGGTAAACTGCCTTGCTTTACTTTGTTCAGTAAATTGCGCACAATCGGAGCCGGTACGGCAAAATTGCTTTCCATGTAAAGGCCCGCAAAATGAAGTCCCACCGCTTCCCCCGTAGATAACCTTATCAGTGGCGAGCCTGAGTTTCCACCAAGTGTTGAGCAATCATGCTCTATTTCCACCAGGCCCACCTTTATTACCTCGCCTGGCGCAAGACGTTTTTTGTCATACACATCTCCAAACGTTTCCAACACCAGCTCTTGGTCAGGGATGGAAGGATCCCTCGCCGGGTATCCGATTGTCACGACTACATCCCCTTCGTAAACCGCTTCTGCGAGAGCGATCACCTTGGGCAGCACATGACCCCGGGATGTTTGTTTCACTCGCATGAACGCGATATCGGGCGTGTTCTTTTGATTGTCTGCCATCCACAAAACCGACTCTACATCGAATTCGAGACTTGTGGTATTTTGATGCTCTTCCAGGAAATCCATATTGGCCGATTGAAAACCGCTGGGATATCCGACCTTGAAAGAAAACCCATCTCTATCCTGGCAAAATTTACTGGCGACATGTCTGTTGGTTACGATGATGTCCGTATCAACCAACCAGCCCGTACCCACCCATTTATAAACCGCATTGTTCCTGACCTCCACTCTTCCGATTGACGGGATCACAGTGTTCAGGATCAATTGTTTTTCCATCAGCCTGTCTTTCCAGACCGATACATTTGGCCCGGAGAACTCGGGAACAATTCTGTTATTCCTGATCATCAGAACCGGTCTGTAGTTTGCCAACACGATCGATTCTTCCCTGCGTCGGCGTTCGGCGTCCACGCGGGGTTGGACAATACGCACGTCCGCCAGCGTAATGTCCATGGTCTCGAAGCTGCGTACTTTTTCGAAAAGGCTAGCGTCTTTCAACTTCGATTCCACTTCTTTGGCCAGGTCGGCATCCTTAATTTTAATCCTATCAATCAAAGCCTGTGTCTTAGTTCTATACGGTTGTTCCATATCTCTTAGGGTTTTATTGGGTTTCTTATTTACTTCTGCTATTTGAAGAAACGTTGACAAATGAATCGGTCAGGATGTAGCTCGGTGGAGGGACAGAATAATAGCCGCCGGAAACATTTCCCAGAACACCTTTTCGTAAAGGGACATCGATGCCGGTGTCGCTTGTCGGAAAGTGAGGTTTCGTTTGCCCGTTTTGGACCGGCCATCAAATTGCTTTCGGAGATCTTTCATAAACGCGAGAACTAACAGTCCACATTCTGCTTCTCCATTTTTGTCCAACCTGTCGAAGAACCGATAAACACGTCTGCGGAACCGGGATGACCTTTATCTAATGACGTTAGCTCACGCCAATAGTCAATATCATTGTGATGCATAAATACACTTATGTAATTGTTCACTAGATTGTACACAACGAGCGCGAATCATCTAAGTAAATGACCATGCCACACAATTACGGCATCGTTGCGAATGAATGACCTTGTGTGGGCTTGTGATCGAGTGGATCAGGTGGGGCACAAAATCTTCACTTAAGATAACTTAATTTCATAGAACGCAACTCTTGAATTGTTAAATTTATTTTAAATACACAACACGTTAGGTGGGTAGAGGAAGGCATTCTCAGGAATCTGCTATGAGCACATTTGTATCAGAAAGTGTCACTCTCTTATGGCTGAGGAAGCGGAAATTCTGAAGTCAACCTCAAATGATATGCGCATCAATTGACTGCAAGAATTTGGTGCGGTTCTGGAAATCCATGATGCAAGATTTATAGTCGATGAGCAAGCGATTGAACTCACCTGGTTTCATCA
>CAZAHL010000175.1:0-15060 GCA_964484845.1 uncultured Chryseolinea sp.
GGAAACATCAACAGGGCAAGAGTATTTTGTACACATTTCAGGTCTTCTTGTCGACCAGATTCACGAAAATGATGCAGTCACTTTTGAACTCAAAGAAGGAAAAAAAGGATTGAATGCGGTTAACGTAAGGTTGGCCAATTAATAAAATCATCATTGTTAAAAAAAGCCAGGATTTGCCTGGCTTTTTTTTTGCCTAAAAAGATGGCAATCGGCATGATAGTGCAAAAAACTTCGTTCTAGTGTTAAGTTAATCGTGAAATGTTAAAAGTTAATCGGGGAAATGCCCCTTCATATTCAATGATTCGGTAAACGAATCTCATCTCACACTTAACTTAGCACTAGTTTTGGATAGATCCTTTGGCAATGAAACGAACAGTTTTAATTTTCTCTTTCGCGTTGAGTATTTTATTCCATTGTAAATCTCAGCATTCTATCCAACGCATTGACTTTACAAAATCTGCGCGCGGTTTTCTCGAAGAGGTAGTACTTACAAGGGACAGCGTCCACATCAAAATTGAAAACGCGAGGTCGGCAGATCCGGTACAGCAGTTCTCAGAAAAACTCTCGCCTAAAAAGTGGTCTCAACTAAACGATATTGTGAAAGACATTTCTCTTTCTGAAATGCCCTCATATGAATCTCCTACGAAGAAACGTACTTACGATGGAGCCCTTCATGGAAGTATCACTTTAACAACGGACGATGGAAAAGCCTACGTGCATGGGTTTGACGACGAAAATCCACATCCAAAACTTCAGCCGTTGATGAAATGTATTTTAGAGATACGGGATAAGGGGAAGCGAGTTTCAGGTTTCTAGTTTGAAGTTTAAAGTTTAAAGTTTAAAGTTTCTGGCTTCCACGAGGGTAGCACTGATGATCGTCGCCAGAGCGCCTCGCTAAACTCGAAACTTGCGACTGGAGCCGCGCTCAACCTCAAAGCTGAAACCTCAAACTTCGAACTAACCCGAAATGCCATCTCCTTCAATTTATCCTCGGCCCGTGCGACAAGAATCAAGTTGAAACCGTTTTGTGCAAAAAGCTTCGCGAACTCATAACCAAAAGCTGCCTTGTGGGCCCCTGTCAAGAGTACAGTTTGGTTTGATGTATTTACATGTTTTGATTTCATAGTAATCTCATTGATTAAAGTGGTCGTCTAATCATCGATTTCAGTTTCAGATTCCTCTACCTACTTTGGTTTGGTTTTTTTGTCAGCGCTGGCTCCGGAACCTTTTGAGGTTAATTTCTTTTTCTTCTCATCAGTCAAGTTGTTGTTATCTTTTTGCGGAAAACGACTGGGATGAATATCTTGCGGCGGATTGGGGGTTTCGGCTGGCGAAAAGGGTTCTTTAATTTTATCGCCTTTATTTTCTGTTGATTCCATATTTTATCGTTTTAGCTTAGCAGGTGTAAACAGAGGTAATCCGCGAGAATCGTGCCTTATATGCGATAGCTGAAATGGTTTATAACTTTTTCTCGACCGCTCTTGTTTTGATTTAATTATTGCGCTCAAAAATTGGATGGGGCAGGTTATTCATATGCGTATTAATAGTTGTAGAAATCAATCCACGATCCCCATACATCTTTACATAGTCGAGAACAAGATGTTTTGTGTTTTTCATTTTCTATGGGGAATTTGCACCCCATATGTACTTTAAAAAGTGTTTTTCTTATTCTAATTTATCGTGTCTTTTTATTGATTTACTTTGGCGCAGTTTTAGAATATGTTTATAACATTAAATTGACTTATGAATAAAATATTAGTCCCTTCGGATCTTTCCGTCATAGCAGAACGGGGTTTAACATTGGCTGTCGAAATTGCTCAACGATCAGAGGCAGTCATTAGCCTGGTAAATTTTACCCAACATTCATTTGGAAAGACCTTTTCGGCGATGGGGGATATCACATCGAAAGTTGACCCGGATGAAAACTTATATAACCTGCAGTTACTTCAGGTAAACAAGGCAAAATTAGATGCTTTAGTGGCCAAGTATAGCGAGGATGGAATAGAAATCGAGGCGGCGATCGTTGATGAAGAATTCAAGGATGGTATGGATGAATACCTCCACCGCGAAAATATTGACCTGGTGATCATGGGGACTTCAGGGGAAGAGAATGCGACCGAGGCTTTTACTGGGAATCATACGGAGCAGGTCATCAAGATATCTAAATGCCCAGTCCTCTCCGTCCGGGATGGCTTCAGGGTTGAGGATTTTAATAATATCGTCCTTGCGGTAAATGTTATTAAAGATAATCCACATATCAACGATGCCTTAAATACGCTGGCGGATCTTGCCGCGTGTTTTGATGCACATATTCATTTGGTCCATGTTCGTGATAAAGCCGCCGACTATTCAACATTAAACCTCGAGAGCTTCTTTACCGAAATGGCGGAGCGTGCTGCACTCAAAAATTATTCAGTAACGATTTATGACGCAGATGACCAGGCACTCGGCGTGATTGAGTTTGCCCGCAACGTAGAAGCTGGATTGATAGCCGTTATCAAGAATAGCTCCGATGGAATTTTTCGAATCTTTTCAAACCATTTTTCAGACCGGCTAGTAAAAGAAGTAGGGCGCCCGGTGTTTACATTTAATTTACAAAATGTCTGAAAAGGTTTGAGGTTTGAGGTTCAAGGTTCAAGGTTCAAGGTTCCGCAGCTTATAAAATGAGAAGTTTGATTGGCGAGCATTGGACTTCAAACGGTAAGACCGAAACCTCGAACATGAAACCTTAAACTAACTAAGTTACAGGCTGCTTCTGTAAAGCGACCATTAATTCTTTCTCGTTGGTGAGGTCGAGGCGGAGGGGTGTAATAGAAACATAACCTTGGTCCACAGCCCAGCGGTCGGTGCCTTCCTCAGCAGGTTCCAAAGGGGTAACAGTAAACCAGTAATGTTTTCTACCCATAGGGTCAGTACCCGGAAGAATTTTTCCATCATATTGACGTACCGATTGTCGTGTCCACCGCATGCCTATGGGCTGTTTTGGAAAATTTACGTTAATCAACTTTAAATCTGGGTTTTCTAAAAGAAGAGCAAGGGCTTTTTCCACAAATGGATCTAATAATTTAAAATCCGGCTCGGACTTTCCCGCGGGTGTGCTGAGCGCAATACCTTTCATTCCTAACAATACCGCCTGCTTTGCGGCGGCTAACGTTCCCGAATGCCACATCGAATTTCCGAGGTTCGCACCCATGTTAATACCGGAGAGGACAACATCTGTTTTTGCCCAAAGATGCGATCCCAGTGCCACACAATCAGCAGGTGTCCCGTTGACCCGATAAGCTTCAATGCCTTCAAAGTTTACGGGCGATTTTTTGTAAAAAAGGGGCTTGGAGGCTGTGATCGCGTGGCCCATAGAGGATTGTTCAACGTCCGGGGCGACAACCCGAACCTCACCGAAGCGAGTTGCAATTTTTGCGAGGGCAGCGATACCGGGACTGTATATGCCATCATCATTTGTAACTAATATTCTCATAACCGGGAATACGTATTATCATGCCACAAAGCAGAACTGGACATGATATTGCATATGAAATGTGAAATATCCTATACATGAAAATTGCACACGTTTTACATAATCCAGCGGCAGGCAGCAGCGAAAACTCGGAAGAAGAATTGATGGCCGCACTTGAGGCAGAAGGTTACAAGTGTAGCTATTTATCCACAAAAGAAAGGGGATGGGAAAAAATAGAATCGAAAGGTGTCGATTTTATAATCGTGGCTGGAGGAGATGGAACCGTCCGTAAACTAGCAGGGGAACTCCTCGAGCGGAAGCTGATTGAGAAGAAATTGCCGATTGCTCTTTTACCCCAAGGCACGGCTAACAATATTGCAAAGACCCTGGGAATTAACGGAGGCGCTGCCGAAATTATTAAAAGTTGGAAGCAGCATGAGCTGAAAAAATTTGACGTCGGCAGAATCGAGGGCCTTAAGAAAGCAAAATTTTTTATTGAAAGCTTGGGGTACGGTGTCTTTCCCCGCCTAATGAAAGAAATGAAAAAGATTGAGAAGAGTGTTTCAGACGTTCCCGGGGGGAGATTAAAAATAGCGCTGGGAATTCTTCATGAGATTGTTCTAACCTATAAGGGAAGGCATTGTGAAATCCAAATCGACGATAAGGACTATTCAGGTAATTTCTTACTAGCTGAAGTAATGAATACAAGCTCTATAGGTCCTAATTTGAATTTGGCTCCATTTGCTGATCCGGGAGATGGATTTCTTGAAGTTGTTTTAATTCCGGAAAGCCAGCGCCAAGAATTCGCTGACTATGTCATGGGGAGATTAAACAAAAAGGAGGAAGTACCATTCTTCAAGGTTCTCAAGGCGAAAAAATTACAGATACATTGGGAAGGAAAGGCGCTTCATGTCGATGACGAGTACATACAACTGGAGGTAGCTACGGCAATGAAAATTGAAATTCAGGCAGGACTCCTTGAATTCTTAGTACCTGCAAGAGCCAACCCGTAGATTAACCGTTAATTTTTTTGACATGGGTAGAACACTTCAAGATTCTATATTTTTGATCAGGTGTAAAAAGTCCTTTTCATAATGAAAAACATATTGGGATTGGTAAATTGTTGAACAAGTCAGTATTGAGCGATGCCAGCAAAGGGCATCATGATGAGCGATCTCGAAGATTCAACGGGCAACTTGATTCTATAGTAAGTTCATGCGAAAGCCATTGAACGAGCCGAGAGGTAATGAAATACTCATTGATTATTGCCGTACATTCCAACTACATGAGTTACTATCCCTACAATCGGGTGTAGAAAAAACTACTCATCAGCGTTAAAGCAATTGATTTGCAAACAAGTGTCATGGTTTTGGTCATGGCAGGAAAATTGAACTTTAACGTTCCCAACTTAAATAACATTTTATGATATCCAGAGACGGAGCCTGTAAAAGTTTGTGGCAAGATTCTGTTACATCTTATGAATCCAGACCTTATGATTTAGGCAGTTCAAGTTTTGATATTGCAATCGTGGGAGGGGGAATTACGGGAATAACCTTGGGGCTTTTGTTACAGAAAGCGGGGAAGAAATGTGTTGTAATAGAAGCAAAGAATTTATGTTACGGAACCACGGGAGGTACTACTGCTCACCTGAATACGCTCTTGGACAATCCCTATTCAAACATCGTAAAAGATTTCGGAAAGGAGGGAGGCCAGATCGTAGCGCGTGCAACGCGTGAGGCGATTGGTCTGATTGAAAGTAACATAATTGAGCATCGTATAAACTGTGGATTTGAGATCGCGTCCGCTTACTTGTTTTCACAAAATGAAAAACAAACCAGCGAATTAAATGATATTCATCAAGCTTGCGATGAGGTTGACGTGGAGTCAAAGTTCATAAATTCTATTCCCATCTCTGTTCCATTTGAAAAAGCGATAGAGGTCGCAAGACAAGGAAAATTCAACCCGGTGCAATATGTTTATGCGCTTGCTGCTGCTTTTGAAGAGAGAGGTGGTGTAATCGTTCAACAGTGTCGCGTTACCAATGCCGAGGAAAATAACGATGGTGTTTCCATTCAAACAACGCTGGAGAATTTTAAAGCCAAGACATTGGTTTATGCTACCCATATACCACCGGGCATTAACTTGTTGCACCTTCGGTGTACGCCATATCGAAGTTATGCTATGGCTGTAAAATTGGTGGACGAAAACTATCCCGACGGATTGATTTATGATATGTATGATCCTTACCACTATTACCGTACACAAGTCGTTCATGGAGAAAAATTTCTGATCGTTGGCGGAGAAGATCATAAGACAGGTGAAAATCCGAACACAAACAAAAATTTCCTACAATTGGAAAGTCATATTCGCTCGCATTTTCAAGTTGCTGAAATCTCGCATCGGTGGTCTTCCCAATACTTTGAACCCGCTGATGGTTTACCCTATATTGGAAAATTGCCGGGCACGCAAGATAATGTTTATGTAGCTACTGGATATGGAGGAAATGGTATGACGTATAGCCATGTAGCTGCGCTTGAATTAAGGGATATGATTCTTTCCAACGAAAGCCGGTACAGTGAGTTATTTAAACCAGGCCGCATTAAACCTATTGCCGGATTCACGAACTTTGTTAAGCACAATACGGATGTAGTTGCTCAGTTTCTTGGGAAGTGGTTTGCAACGGAAAAAATAGAAGAAGTTTCATCGTTAGCTCCGGATGAGGGAAGGGTTGTGAAACTAAACACGGAAACCATGGCGCTTTACAAGGATGAAACGGGCGCCCTGCACGCCGTTAGTCCGGCATGCACCCATATGAAATGTTCAGTCGCTTGGAACGCGTCAGAAAAGTCCTGGGACTGCCCGTGTCACGGTTCCCGCTTTTCGATTGACGGGGAAGTGTTGACGGGTCCTGCAGATGTTGACTTAGAATTAATAGAATTAAGATCCCTTCTCGAGAAGGAAGATTGATTTCTATTCTTGGTTTCAATTATCAGATCATCGAGAGCATTCAGTATTTTGTTGACATAAAAAATCTGGACCTTCATAGCGTTGGCTTTTTCGGCTGAAATGAATTTTTGATCCAGCAATTTCCCCCGGTAGGATATTGCATAATAGGCAAAAGGTTCATGGACGTTGCATTCAGGCACGGGCGCCGCATATCCCGTAATCCCAAGACCCCAATCGCTGGAAAAAAGGTCCGTTACGTTCAATGCCATTTCTCCTGCAATTTTTTCAGAAACGCAATTGCAGGTCTCCGCATGAATCGGCTCGACTTTTAAATGACGAGCTTTTTGGCCCAGGTTATACGTTGTGATGCCCCCTTGAAAAAACTTCGAGGCAAATTCCGCTGAAGCGAGGGCGGCTTGCAAATGTCCGGATGTTACACTTTCAGCTACCGCTATAGTCTGATGTTCGTTGAGCATATGGTGTTTTATACGGGCAATAACGTTTGAATCATACATAATTCGATGTTTCCAGATGGAATGCAATTTTTATACCTCTGTTGGAGGTTTTGCTACTCCCGGCGGCCAATTTGTGGATGACTGCGTAAATATTCCCCACAGAAAATGTCGGATATGCTCCATTCGTACAAATTCCCAGTGGTATAGTTTTTTCTTCTCAGTTCGTCATCCGCTTGGTTGGCAAACAGCGGACTTACAAAAAGTCTAAAGTTATGATACGGTCTGTTGTTATTTTGGTAATTGCGTTGAGCACATTTGTGTTAGTCGCCGCTAATGAAAAGAGTTTCTCTGGCGACGAAGTTAGAAAGAGTTGTAATGGATATTCTGTCCTGGAAGTGGACAAAGGCATTGATTGCAATGGCGATACCATTAAACTGGTAAAGGTAAATGGTTACTTTGAACGCGTACGTTAGTACATTAATGCAGCTTCATTATAAGCCAGGTGGATTGTTTGCCTCAGTTCTTTTATCTAATCTCGTCGGTATCCTTCCGTCTTTTGAGTAAACCAATCCCTGAACCGAAGAATATAAGTCCTAAGATCGCTAGGCCCCATGGGCTTAAAGCAACAAGGTCTTTTCCAAATATTCCCAATACACCAAGAATTAATGCTACGAAGCCAACAAGCGTCAAAACCAGACCGATGCCTTTTATCATATTTGATTTTTTGATATGAAATCAGGTTGTCAAAATCCGTACCTGTTCATTTTTTTCGGTTCAGAACAGATTTAAGCTTTGACATAGCTGACTATGTAGTCCTTTTTCCACATGACATCCATGCTTACCAAAAAAGGTGATCTGCGGCGAAGTTAAAATGGGTAAAACCTGTGCCAAGGGCACTAAAAAGCGAATTCTTTTAATATAGCACCCTAAACTTGATCGTATGTTCAATAGCTTTAAGCTTTGCAATCACTTCCTTATCATATTGTTTATTGATATCGGTTATGACATAGCCTATCGATTCGTTCGTTTTGAGATACTGACCGACGATATTAATTCCATGTTCTGCCAGTATATGATTAATCTTTGCCAGGATCCCTGGTACATTGTTATGGATATGTATCAACCTGTGTGCATTGTCCAGTATCGGTAACGTTAGATTCGGAAAACTGACACTATTGGAAGTGCTTCCCGTGTTAATGTAATCCATGATCTTTCCCGGTACAAAATGACCAATATTCTCCTGCGCCTCTGCGGTGCTGCCACCAATATGCGGTGTAAGGATTGTATTTGGCAATCCCCGAAGCTCTGACTGAAATTCTTCATCGTTGCTAACCGGTTCGTGAGGAAATACATCAATCGCGCAACCGGCAACTTTGCCGTTCAAGATATTTTCACGCAAGGCTTGTATATCCACAATATGGCCCCGGCTCAGGTTTATAAAAATGACACCTTTCTTCATCATATTAAACTCACGGGTTCCGATGAGATTGGTATTCGATTCGCGTCCATCCACATGCAGAGAGATCACATCGACTTGCTCCAATACTTCTTTCATGGATTTACATTGAACGGCATTACCCAAGGATAGCCTCTCCTCGGTATCATAGTAATAAACTTTCATACCCAACGACTCTGCTATAACAGAAAGTTGCGTTCCTATGCTTCCATATCCGATAAGACCTAAACTCTTGCTTCGGACTTCAAAACTTCCTTTCGCAGATTTATCCCAAACCCCTTTGTGCATTTTCACGGATTTATCTGCAATGTTACGTATCAGCATAATCATCTCGGCGATGGCAAGCTCCACAACGGACCTGGTATTGCTAAATGGAGCATTGAACACTGCAATGCCTTTCTTTGTCGCTGTCTTTAAATCGATCTGATTGGTTCCGATACAGAATGCTCCAATGGCCATCAAACGATTGGCATTCTCCAAAACCCTCGCTGTAACTTGTGTTTTAGAACGAATTCCCAGTACCGAAACATTTTTTATTTTTTCACAAAGTTCATCTTCTGTCAACGCTGCATGATATACTTCAACGTTGAAACCTTCACCTTTCAGCAATTCAACTGCTGCAGGATGAACATTTTCTAAAAGAAGCACATTGATTCTGTTCTTTGGATAAGAGATCACGGTATTAAGTTTGTTCAAATATAAAAATTCGTCAAGGCTAGGGGTTATGTGGTCTGCTTTGCTCTTCACATTTTCGCGTGCAACATTTTCGGTGAAGGCAAAAAACTTATTCGCCAGACCTGATTGTTTAATTTCATAATCCGTATAACCATCTCCGATAACGTAAATATCTCCAGGCAGGTTAAGCCTCTTGAGCAGTTCTACTTTGCCTCCGTTGGCGGATAGTGGATTCTCGCGATCAAAACCTGTCACTTTTCCATTTTCATCAAATCTGAATTCATTCGCTAAAATATTTTCAGGCTTAACGCCGAATTCGATCACGATTGGCTCGATAAATTCCTTAAAGCCGTTGGAGATGATATAAATATTATCTGCGTATGTTTGAAAAAATTCTCTATTTCGTTTAAACGATTCCGAAACACTGTCTTTTAGTTTTGTTATTAAAAAAGGGAGATGTTTTCTATTGCATGCCAGCAAATTAATTCTTCTCTCCAGCGACTCACGGAAGGAGATCGATCCATCCATTCCTTGATTGGTGATCTGAATGATTTGTGCTTTGCGTGACTCCCTTTCCGGATGATCACTTAACGAGATGTCTGCCAGTACATCAAAAGCTTCAACTTTAGTAAAAGTGCTGTCGAAATCGATTACAAAGTACTTATTCAGTTTCATGGAGTAATTTAGGAGACGCAAATGTAATGGATTTATGAATTCAGATTTAATACACTCAGATTTTGTTATTCCTAACAGGCGATAGTGTTTTTTAGCCTGAAATAAGCTGCAAGTCACAAGCTTCAAGCTAGTGTCGTGGTTCCGAAGCCATGAGCTATGAGCAGTTTCTCAAAGCTCAAAACTCCTAGCTCAAAGCTGATTTCGATACGTCAAAACTGTGGATATGGCACTAGCCGGCTTCGGATTCATGAGCGGGAGTAGACTGATTGATTCGATAGGACATGCAAGCTGCGGAAACCGGGCAAACAAATGAAAATTCCGACGAAGACTTTATTTCGACTGGCACATCTTCACGGGAGATATCAGAGAAACCTTTCTTTAAGAAAAAGGGGCGGGCAGTCTCGGTCAGTAAAAAGATAAGATCGATTTTTAAATCCCTCGCTTTTACCAGGAGATCATCAACCATTTGTTTTCCCAAATCCTGACCGCGATACTGTTGCTCTACTGCAATTGAACGCAGTAGAGCAGAAGCGCCATACAATTCCAGTCCGCCGGAAGCAATCATATTTTCTCCGGCATCATAATATGCGATAAAGACATTGCCCTCGCTTTTAATGTCTGCATGTGGAAGGCTATTTGCCTCTAGGAAATGCTGAAGCTTGTTCAGCTCCGATGCATCCTGAATTAGTATCGGGTTAAAATTCATTTTCAGACACTTTAAAATTCTACGTGTTTCCCATAACCAATGTATTATTTCACATTTCAATTTTTAAAATGGCGTAAACATTAATTGCAGCATTCGGGACCGCAGCAGGAAGTATTTTTCTCAGGAGCTTTTACTTCAGCTACATTAATTTCCTTCCCGGTTTTTTCACCATAAACGGTTATGCTGTAAATGCCTGTCTTTCCATTGATAAATTTATCAAATTCTTCTTTCGATAGATATGTCTCCATAATCTCCCTCGGGATGGTGATCAGTTTTTCTTTTTGAATCGTTACTGCGCTGAAGCCAGCTTGTTTGATAATATCGAGATACGTTTCCTTTTGAATTGCTCCGGAAACGCAGCCTGCATACATTTCCGCACTTTCGAGCAGCGTCTCAGGCAATTCTCCGATCAAAACAATATCCGATACGCTGAAATGTCCACCTGGTTTTAAGATCCGAAATGTTTCAGCGAAGGCTTTCGATTTATCAGGAACAAGATTTAAAACGCAATTGCTAACCACTACATGAGCAGTATTATCCGCAACAGGGATATTTTCGATATCGCCGTATCGGAATTCAACATTATTAAATCCAAGCTTCTCCACATTGATGCGTGCTTTCTCGATCATTTTTTCAGTAAAGTCAATTCCGATGACACGTCCTCTTTCTCCGACGATAGAACGCGCAACGAAAGCATCGTTGCCCGCGCCTGAACCAAGGTCAATCACAGTATCACCATCTTTGATTTGCGCAAACTCGGTCGGTAAGCCGCATCCTAATCCTAGATCGGCGTCTGACTGATAGCCCGGAAGTTTGGAGTAATCTTCTGCCATAATCTCAGCATCGATCGTGCTGCATCCACAGCTAGCCCCACAACAACTAGAAGCATTTGTTTCCTTGCTTTGAAGCGCTATGGCACTGTATTTCTCTTTGACAATTGATTTTAATTGTTCGGACGTTTCTTGTGTTTTCATATGTTATAAGTTATAGTTCATATCGTAATATTGCGATGATGTGAAGCAAAAAATTTTAACAGCAATCGTCGCTCGAGAAACTTTCAAAAAGCTCGTTTAAATTCTTCTTCGCTTTAATCCATACTTTCTCATTGATACAATAACAGACACTGGGTCCGTCAATGTCCCCTTTAATCAGGCCTACGTTTTTCAATTCTTTTAAGTGTTGTGATACGGTAGATTGGGACAGCGGCAACTCATCAACAATATCGCCACAAATACAGGTTTTGCGGGCTGCAAGAAATTGAATAATAGCAATGCGGGCGGGATGCCCCAATGCCTTTGCCAGTCCTGCAAGATCAACTTGATTTTTTGTGAAGCCTTCTATTTTTGTTAACCCCATAATGTATGTAATCGTAATATTACGATTAAAGTTTCATGATTTGAATAAAAGTTGATGAATTTTCATTGTTTACGTCGTCTACATCTGAGCAACTGATTTAGTCACTGGTCATTTTCTAGAATGCAATGCGACTAAGTTTCCTTCTGTATCTATGATTCTGGCAATGTAACCTAGAGACTCTCCAATGAAGGTCTTCGGAACAAGAATTTTACCACCAGCTGCCTCTACGCGATGAAGAACTGTGTTAAGATCAGCGCCGCCATTTAAGTATGGTATCGTGCCATGTTGAGAGGGTGTATATCCGGTGCCGAAACAAATGGCACCTCCCACCCGGTGTTCCTTCTGTTCATAAAGTAAAAATCCCATGCGTACGGAACCGACCATTGTGTCGGGCATTTGATAATCGTAAATGGCAGAATAGAATTTTTTTGCACGATCAAAATCGGCCACTGGTATTTCGAACCATGTAATGGAGTTATCAAGCATTTCCATAGGATATTGATTTTCCAGGAAATTACATTTTTCTTGTACTAGAACCAGCGGGAAGGCTGTTTGAAGATACTCTTTTGTGCTTATCAACGGTCCGTCCGGGAAACTCATTACCCTGACAATAAAATGATTTGGTATTGTATGCGTCGATCGCCGCTAGGTGTCGAACAAATTATTATTTTTAAGAGCCGAATTCCTGTATCATGCTTGAAGTTTTATACAAATATTTCGAACGGAATTTTCCCTTAACAGAGAAAGACAAGCTTCTTATTCAATCTGTCGTGCTTCCCCGTAAATTAAGGAAGGGAGAATTTCTGGTACAGGCAGGGGAAGTCGCCCGATACGGTGCTTTCGTCACCAAAGGATTTTTGCGCAGTTATGTAATCGATGGTAAGGGAAAAGAGCATATCATTCAGTTTGCCCCAGAAAATTGGTGGATAAGTGATAAAACAGGAATTTCGGAAGGATTACCCTCCACGTTTTTTATAGATGCGGTTGAAGATACCGAGGTATTATTGGTCGACCTGGCGGGCCACATGACGCTGCTCGAAAAATTACCCGGATTTGCAGAGTCGTTCAGAGCGGGCATGCAGCGGCGTGGGGTCGCCAAAGATAACCGGATCGTCGCTTCTTTAACCTCTACTGCCGAACAACGGTATTCCGATTTTTTGGAAACCTATCCTAGCATTGCTCAACGAGTGCCCCAACATATGCTTGCTTCCTATCTGGGTATTACTCCGGAAACCGTTAGTCGGATTCGTAAGCAGGCCGCCACTCAAAAAAAATAACTTTTTTCACTTCTTGATCTACATCAATGCCCGCGCCCTGCGGCTGAGATAGTTTTGTGCTATTAATAAAACATTAAATGAAAAGCAAAACAAAAAATCTCAATTGGATTCTCTCCATTCTAGTGGCACTAGTCATTGTTATGGGAGCATGCATGAAGTTGACCAGTGCATCGCAACTGGTAGAAATTTATTCAAAGATAGGCCTATTACCCTATTTGAAGACGCTCGGTGTCACTGAGTTGTTGTTCACCGGTATTTTCCTTTATCCCCGCACGATGAGAATCGGTCTCTTGCTGCTCACCGGATATTTTGGAGGAGCTATGGCTGTTGAACTTTCACACGGAACTGTTTTTATTTTTCCTGCCACTATTCTGGCGTTCGCATGGATTGGCGCTTGCCTACGTGATCGTTCTCTGTTTTTAGGTGATCATAAAACGGAAAGAGAAGTTGCAATGGTAGCCAAAGTGAAAGAATCAACCATACTATAAAAGAATCAAAACATACTAAAATAGATACTGCGATTATGAAAAATAGAATTGAACAAAGTACAATGATCAATGAAAATTGGTTTAATGATTGGTTTGACACGGGATTTTATCACAGGCTGTATGCACATCGTGACGAAAAGGAAGCTGTTAATTTTATTGATGAGCTTATTAGTGAACTTCAGCCTAAACCATTTGCAAACATGCTGGATTTAGGTTGTGGAAACGGACGTCATTCGAAGCATCTTAATGCTAAAGGATTTAATGTCACAGGTGTCGATCTCGCTTCTTCAAGCATCCGCGACGCAAAAAGGTCGGAGACAGAGGCGCTT
Source organism: uncultured Chryseolinea sp. (assembly GCA_964484845.1). Taxonomy (GTDB): domain Bacteria; phylum Bacteroidota; class Bacteroidia; order Cytophagales; family Cyclobacteriaceae; genus Chryseolinea. The sequence goes on from CAZAHL010000175.1 coordinate 13,818, forward strand.
CGTTTTTACAGGCATGACATGCGTAATCCATTTGGTAAAGACTACTTTGATTATGTATTTAATTTCTTTACCAGTTTCGGTTATTTCACGGACAGCGAAAATCAACAGGTGATAAGCAATATTTCAGAATCCTTAAAAAAGGAGGGTATAGTAACCATCGATTACATGAATGCCCCCTTCGCCGAAAAATGTTTGATACCAAACGAGGAAAAAGAAATTGACGGCATAGTCTACCACTTAACGCGCTGGACTGACAAGAAATATATTTATAAGAAGATTGTAATTGATAACGTACAGAAAGGTGAGCCGTTCAGCTATACGGAAAAGGTCGCCAAGTTTACAGTAGAAGACTTCGAAACAATGTTTGAAAAAAGTGGCCTTCAACTAAAAAATGTATATGGAAATTACGCTTTAAATGATTACACTCCTGAAACATCGCCACGATTAATATTGATTGCTCAAAAAATTTAAGGTAACGTGATGCGTTTTAAGTTGTAAGTAGTGAATTCCTTAAGGATATACTTATAACTTAAAGCGTAAGCTTGCCCTTACTTAACTGTTTTGTTAGCGGCTCTATTTCTGTCATCCGGCTAAAATTTTTGTAAATGAAATACGTTAGAATCAGGAGCGAAAGCCTGGAGGGCTTTATGTGATTAGCCCACCGGTAAAACCGGTGGGCTATTGGTTAAGATGCTACCAACGCGCCAGCTGGCGGGTTTTTCTCATACTTAAAGTTTTCAGCCGTAACCGTTAGCTTATGAGCAACCATCGCCAAATTTTTTACACGTTATCCCAGTGTTTCACAGTTAACCCCATCCGGGGTTTGTCTCGTGACGTGATTCAGTCCCCGAGTTGCACTCGGGGCTATTCATATTCAAGCCCTCCGGGCTTGATGCAACTTTATTCTCGCAACTCATAGCTCATAGCTTATTCTTTCATAAAAGGGGCGTCAGCAGCCTGCAAGTAGAATCCAGTAGGCGATTTTTGAACGACCGTCTTGACCATCGTTCAAACGTGATTTCTTTACAGAATTTGAGATCTTCATCAAAGGAGTTATCCACTTCGCCGCAAAATTGCTCATCATAAATAAGGGCTGCAATTTCAAAGTTTATATAGAAGCTACGCATGTCCATATTGGCTGTACCAACAATTGCTAATTGATTGTCAAAAGTCATCGTCTTTGAATGAACGAAACCTTTTTGGTAGAAGAAAATTTTGATGCCGCTTTGAAGCAATGGATTGA
>CAZAHL010000176.1:0-14996 GCA_964484845.1 uncultured Chryseolinea sp.
CAATTTTTCGTCACAACCCAATTTTGCCCCAAGGTGTTGTCTCGCTTGGTATGAAAGAGCCCCCGAAGTACGTCATTGCGCGGAAGCCACGCGCCTCGCGTGCTGACAAAGCAATCCCCAGACTATGGAGGGCACTTGCAGGAGTCAGAAATTTGAAAGGGACTGGTTTAGTTCGCGTATAGGTCTTTACTGGTGTAGTCTCAGAGCTGGGGATGCCCACGCGGGAAGGACGGTGATGTTTAAAAAATGTGCAGGCTCGGCATGACGGAGTCGCGAGAGCACGTCATTGTGAGGAAGCCTCGCGTCTCGCGTGGTGACGAAGCAATCCCCAGACTATGGAGTGCATGCAAGGAAGTCAGTTTTTGTAAGGGACTGGTTTGGCTCAAGCGCAAGCCTTTTCTAGTGTAGTCTCAGAGCGGGGATGTCCACGCGGAAGGTCAGTGGTGTCTAATAAATGTGCAGGCATCGAGAAGTCCGAAACCTCGAACCTGAAACTTCAAACCTCGAACACCACCCGCCATAGCCTAATTTAATATTAAATAAGTGTATTTTAAACATTTTTCAACACAATCGTTTGCATGCACCAATATTTCCCCTAAATTTCCGGGTGTCAATTTTTATGCGCCCGAATTTGAATAATGGAGATGAGTTATGGCATTCTTTCAAGAATGGGAACAAGAATGCCTTTGAATCCATCTATAAGAACAATGTAAAATCTCTTCTGAACTATGGATATAGAGTGACCTCTGATCGTACATTGATTGAGGATAGCATTCAAGATCTATTTTTCGAACTATGGCAAAACAGAGAAAGAATTAGTGAAACCTCATCTATTAAATTTTATTTATTTCAAGCACTGAGGTATAAGATATGCCGTAATATCAAATGCAGCCAGCGAGAGCTAACCGATATTGAAGCCCAGCCCGAGGAGTTTAATTATCCCTCCCATGAAAGTTGCATCATAGGAATTGAAGTTCAATCCATGCAAATGGATCACCTTAAAAATCTCATCAACAAGTTGCCACAGCGGCAACAAGAAGCGATTAATCTCCGCTATTATCATGATTTTTCGAACGAAGAAGTAGCCCGACTAATGGGCGTAAATTATCAATCAGCCTGCAAATTTATCTATTCTGCCCTCAAGAGACTCAAGCTTAATCTGAGTGTTTCTGTAACCTCTTTTCTGTTTTTTATAATTTTTATTTAATCCGATGGATTAAAACCAGGGCTTTTGTGCATTAGAATATGAGAGCACTAGCAATCATATATTCCGATGGACTATACCACGTTCAATGTTGAAGATTTTGCTTCCAACGAAAGCTTTATCCGATGGGTTAAAGAAAATGATCCCGAAGCCCTGAAATTTTGGACGGCTTTTATCACAAGCCATCCAGAAATGACTACCAAAATAGATAAGGCTCGGGCCCTTGTTATAAATTTGGACCGCGCCGAGCAAACAAATCATGACGCTAGACAAATTGATTCAGTATGGAAAAAAATTCAGAACCGTATTGAAGTTGAGTCATTAATTTCCCCTCGTAAAAAAAGATTTCCTTTAAAATATTCCCTCGTTCCTATTCTCTTTTTGTTTGTTGCGTTCTCCTCTATATGGTATGCTTTTAGAACACAAGACGAGGGCAATTCGGATATTTATAGTTATCAAAATTCTATTCCGGATTATGTAGAGCAAATTAACGAAACGGGAAGTCCTATAAAGATTCAGCTAAACGACGGGAGCGTAGTGAATCTGGAAAGTAAAAGCCGGTTAAAGTACAAACGGACGTATGAGAATGATTCAACACGGGATGTTTACCTACTTGGTGAGGCTTTTTTTGATGTCTCCAAAGATCCATACAAACCCTTTATAGTTCACTCCAACGAAGTTGTTACCGAGGTCTTGGGTACTAGCTTTAGCGTGAAAGCTCACGAAAATGAAAAAAATATAGTAGTAGCCGTTCGGACCGGAAAAGTTTCTGTTTATGCCTTTGAAAAATCGCCCTCCTCTTTAAACAGCAAAACGAAGACTGGAGTTATTCTACTTCCTAATCAGGAAGTAAGCTACGAACGCGAGGAACATTCCTTTGACAGAAAGTTAATCGACACTCCACGAATCGTTACCCCTTTGGTAGACAAAAATAATTTCACATTTGAAAACACACCGATTGAACGTGTTTTCGAAATTTTAGAAACTGCGTATGGCATCGAAATATTATTTAACGAGGAGATTATGAGAAATTGTTTTATAACTGCACCTCTTGGATCTGAGCCCTTGTTTGAAAAGCTTAAGATCATTTGCCAAACGATCGGCGCCCACTATGAAATCATCGATGCCAAAGTGATCATTAGTAGCTCGGGTTGTTAAAACTTAATTCAGATAAAATTAAAACCTAACCAACGACATTATGAAATAAGATTACAAAAAAAATCGGTGATGTTAGAGCACCACCGATCTGCTTTCGCCCCTGGATTTCGGATATGATTTGCAGTCAAACTAATCCAGGTTGTCTTGTCCAATTACATGACCAAAACACACAAATTTATGAAAAAACGTCAGACACTATGCGGTTTGATTTACGCTATTATGAAATTTTCAGGACTTCAGATTTTGATTGTTTTTTGTCTATCAGGCACAGTGATCGCTTCGCCTGCCAACACATATGGCCAATCAGTTCTTGAGGAGATAATTAGCATAAATGCGGAAAACGAAAAAGTCAAGAATGTTCTTTTACAGATTGAAAAGACAGTTAAAATTAAGTTTACATACAATCCTCAGACGATCTCTGTTAATCACAAAGTTTCATTTGACTTTCAGAGTCAAAAATTATCGGAGGTCCTGGATGGAATTTTTCGTCCATTAAATATTAATTATGAGCTTCTAGGTAACTACATTATTTTAAGGAGGCAAGATGCAGCGGTAACCGGACAGGTGACAGAAGATAACTCACAATACATATCTGCGTTTACTGTTTCCGGGACGGTGCAGGATGAGGAGGGGGCAGTGATTCCAGGTGTTAATGTCGTTGTGAAAGGCAGCACCATTGGAACAACAACCGATTCAAATGGTAAGTATACTATAACAGTAGCAGATGGAACGGAAACACTTGTTTTTAGTTTTATTGGATACGCTCTTAAAGAGGTTACGATAAATAATCAAGCTGTTATTGATGTAACGATGGCTACAGACATCACTTCGTTAGATGAAGTGGTTGTCATTGGTTATGGAACGGCTGAAAAAAAAGAAATAACGAGTGCCGTTGCAAGCATTGACGCAAAAGATTTTAATAAAGGAAATGTTTTTGATCCTACTCAATTATTACAAGGAAAGGTGGCTGGTTTATCGATGGCAAAAGCAGGGTCAGACCCAAATGCTGGTTATACGATCCGACTAAGAGGGTTATCTACATTTGGTGCTAGTACTTCTCCTTTAATTGTCATTGATGGTGTATTGGGTGGTTCGCTGCAATCTGTCGATCCAAATGAAATTGAATCGATGAGCGTACTTAAAGACGGTTCAGCTGCTGCCATCTATGGAACACGGGCTTCTGCAGGTGTAATAATCATTACGACTAAGAAAGGGTCGAAAGGAGCATCGGGATTTGATTATAATGGCACCGTTTCATTTGAAAGCATTTCGAACTCAGTTGAAATTGCTTCATACGATCGGTATTTAGCAGAGGGTGGCCAGGACTTGGGCGGCAGAACAGATTGGTTGAAGGAAGTTACCAGGACTGGAGTTTCAAAGACACACAACCTGGGAATATATGGTAGTTCTGGAGCTTCAAATTACAGACTGTCTATGAATTATCGTCAGGTGGAAGGCATTGCAAAAGGCAGTGGCTTTGACCAATTGAATACCCGGTTGAATTTAAGCCATTCAGCGCTCAATGATAAACTAATATTATCTTCCACATTGGGTGTTACCGTACGCGATGCTGAATTTGTGCCTGTAGAAGCACTGCGGTTTGCTTTGATATCCAAGCCTACAGCTCCTATCTACATCAATAACGATCCTTTGCTAGGATACGCAGAACCCAATTCAACGGAATATCATAATCCGGTAGCCATCATTAACGAAACTACCGATGATGGACAATTCAAAACCATGCTCGCTACCCTTAAAGCAGAATATGAGCTAACGGACGGACTAAGTGTTTCGGCATTTTACTCCATGCAGTATGAGAATGATATGAGGTCGCAATACTTCTCTTCCAGAATGAGATTCGCAGGATCGGCAGGTTTATCGGGCAGAGCGACGAAATTTACAGAAGACAGAAACGCTCAGCTTACCGAGTTTACGGCTTCTTATAAAAGGAATTTCAACAAGCTTGCGTTAAATGTTGTGGCTGGTTATTCATATCAAAAAAATGTATTTAGTAGATTTAGCGCGTTCAACACCGGCTTTATTACCGATGAGTTGCTCTATAATAATCTTGGTCTTGGATTAGGCGTGAACTCGCCCCTCTCTAATTTACGTGGCTTTGGCAGCAAGAAGGAGGAATCCATGCTTTCCGCATTTTTTGGACGTGCCATGTTTAATTATGACGATAAATTTTTTGTTACTGCGGCCTATAGAAGAGAAGGATCATCTCGCTTTGGAAAAAATAACCGTTGGGGAGATTTCTATTCCGTCAGCGGAGGCGTAGATATTTCGCGCATTGTGGAAACACCTTTGGATGTGTTCAAGATCAGGGCTGGTTATGGTGTAACGGGTGCTTTACCTCAGGGAAATTATGACTATACATCTTTGTTATCTTCGAGTGGGGATGCATTTACTACATTTAACGATGGTACTACTGATCGCAACATCCGATTGTTTGGTTATCAAACAAATTCTAACCCGGATCTGAAATGGGAGCAAAAAGGTGAATTGAATTTGGGGTTGGATTTTGCGCTTCTCAATAACAGATTAACGGGTTCTTTTGATTACTACGATCGGACAACCAAAGATCTTATATATCCACAGGTCGTAAGTCAGCCACCAAATCTGGCGAATAGAACGATGTTAAATTTGGGGGACATGAATAGTAAAGGGATTGAAGTATTGCTGAACTACAATGTGATAAACAATACCAACCTTTCGTGGACAACGGGTATTACGTACTCCAGAAATAGAACCAAGGTGGTAACATTAAATGGCGAGGCTCAGGTATTTAGCGGTGGTAATCTTGGCCCTCCAGGATTGAATGGTGTTGTTCCAATCAGAGCGGCAATAGGAGAACCGCTTGGTTTGATTACTGCACCAATATACCTAGGGTTAGATGAAAACGGTATACCAACCATTGAACCTGTAGTAGATGCAAATGGAGATGGCTCAATAAACCAACGTGATTGGCCTGTAGTAGGCAATGGTTTGCCTAAGTTTGAATTGGCCTGGAACAACGGCTTTTCTTATAAGAATTTTGATTTGAGCCTTACCATGCGTGGTTCCTTTGGCCACAGCTTGGTTAACGTAAACCGGGCTTATTACGAAGTGCCCCAGAACCGGTCGAACTATAATCTTGTAGTGACTAAGTATTTTGATCCAGAACGCACAGGCGGTGAAGCATATAATAGTTATTACGTTGAGAAAGCCGGCTTTTTTAAGCTTGATAACATTTCCCTTGGATACAATTTTAAATTCGCCAATTCACCATTTAAGTCTTTAAGGCTTTATGTGACCGGGCAGAATTTGTTTGTAATAACCGACTATACGGGGGTTGACCCTGAAGTACGTTATGCAGTTCCTAGCGGCCCTGTTAATAACATCACAGATTATTTTAACAATATCTCGAATGCTTTATTTCCAGGGGTAGATGATAGGAATACTTACTTCCGGTCTAAGACTTATTCCGTGGGTGTCAACATTGGTTTTTAATTTAAAACAAAATTGGTATGAAATTTAACATTCCGAAACTTTACATAGTTGTTGGTGTCTGCGTTTTGATGTCATGCACAGACCTGGAACCAAAATTATATAGTGAGCTAGTCCCAACGACGAAGTTCACCAATCCGGATGATGCTGCTCTTGGAATTCTACTCCAAAATTATTCAAACCTTGACGGATACGCTGGCAGCGTATGGCAGATGCAAGAACTCACCAGTGAAACGAGTGCAGCGCCTGCCAAATTTGGACCGTGGGATGATGGTGGCGTTTGGGCAAGATTGCATCGACACGAATGGCAGACTACCTATGGAACATTTGATGGCGCATGGGGTGTGGGATTCTCTGGTATCGCCTCGTGCAACCTTAATATCGAACAGCTAAAGGTATTAGGACAAGAAGAAGGTGTTGCAGAATTACGTGCCTTGCGCGCTGTTTATTATTGGCTAATGATTGATTTGTTTGGTGATGTACCATTGGAAGTTTCTTTTGCAACAGGAGTACAAAATCCAAGTCGTCAGCCACGCGCTCAGGTGTATAAATTTATTGTAGATGAATTGAACGAATTAATCGACTCCGGTCTTCTTTCGGATGTAACCAGTGGACCGTATTACGGTAGAATGAACCAATGGTCGGCTTTGGCATTACTCACGAAAGTATATTTAAACGCCGGAGTTTATACAGGAACACCACAGTGGGCATTGGCAGCGGAAACTGCCAAAAAAATTATTGATGGTGGAAAATTTATTTTGGAACCAGACTATTTCACAAATTTTGCTATTCTCAACGCAGGGTCGAAAGAAAATATTTTCGTTATTCCTTATGAGAAGTCAAATGCTGGTGGCTTTCAAATGCACATGCAAACTTTGCACCCATTAAACAGGCTCACTTATAATTTTACAGATGGTCCCTGGAATGGCTTTACTGCATTAGAAGAGTTCTATAATTCATATGATGTAACAGATAAGCGGAAGGACCAGTTTATTGTGGGTCAGCAATACGACGCTTCAGGCGCTCCACTACTAGATCCTAATGGTGCAACAGAAGTCGATTCGGATGGTGATAAAGATCCCGATGGACAACCTCTAATATTCACTCCATTTATCAATGAGTTAACTCCGAAAGCCTTTAGCCAATCTGGCGCCAGACTTGGAAAATTTACATTTGAAAGTGGTATCGGTACAAGTGCACAGAATGATTTTCCTATATTTCGTTTTGCTGATATACTACTGATGCGGGCTGAAGCACTATGGCGACTAAATTCTGCCAGTGCCGAATCGGTGGAACTTATTCGTCAGGTAAGGGAGAGAGCAGGCTTGAGCATACTTAGCCCACTTACGGAGAACGGGCTATACGAGGAGATTTTGCGTGAACTTGCCTACGAGGCGCATGCACGTCCGACGATGATTCGGTTTGGTACTTTTGATGATGCGCGGTGGGAGAAGCCTGCCTCCGCTCCAACCAGAAGTATCTTTCCTATTCCGACGAACCGACTTAACGCTAATCCCAATTTAGGTCAGAACCCAGGTTATTAGTAATAAATTGATATTTATGAATAAGGAAGGGTGATATCGCCCTTCCTTATTTTTTAATAAACGATGGATATTCGACTTATTTTTGCAATCCTCTTTTTATTAAGTACTTCTGCCTGTAACCAGACAGTTGAAGTTCAAGGCTCATGTGCTGTTGATGGAAAACGGTTCACATCTATTCAACCATCACACACAAAAATTCTCTTCAACAACACGCTCCAATACACAGAAGAGTTTAACACCTATACCTATCGTAATTTTTATAATGGCGCCGGCGTCGGTATTGGTGATTTAAATAATGATGGATTGCCAGATATTTTCTTCTGCGGAAATATGGTGAGTAATAAGCTCTATTTAAACAAAGGTGATTTCCAATTTGAAGATGTTACAACGGCAGCTGGATTGCTAAGTGAAGGCGTATGGTCTACCGGTGTTAGCTTAGTTGACGTAAACGGTGATGGGTTATTAGACATATATATTTGCAAATCAGGCAAACCAGAAGGTCCTAAACGCCACAATGAGCTCTTTATAAATTTAGGAACAAATGAAAAAGGTATTCCAACATTCGTTGAAAAGTCAAAAGAATATGGCATTGGTGATTATGGACTTTCAACCCATGCTGCATTTTTTGATTACGACAAGGACGGCGACCTCGATATGTACTTATTAAATAACTCCATTCGTTCCGTTGGGAGATTTGATCTAAAGAAAAATCAACGATTAATAAGGGACCCTCAAGGCGGTAACAAATTGTACCGTAATGATGGATCAACCTTTATGGATGTAAGTGAGCAAGCTGGTATATATGGAAGTATGATTGGTTATGGTCTTGGAGTTACCATAGGTGACATCAACAGAGATGGTTGGCAGGATATTTTTGTTTCAAATGATTTTTTTGAGAAAGATTACCTGTATATAAATAGTCGCAATGGAACATTCGCTGAATCATTAGAGAAATCAATTGGAGAAATAAGCCTCGGTTCCATGGGTGCTGATATGGCCGATATCAATAATGACGGTTTTCCGGAAATTTTTGTAACGGAGATGCTCCCTGAACAGGAAGCACGATTGAAAACAAAAACAATTTTTGAAGACTGGGATAAGTATCAGGCAAATTATACAACAGGTTATCATCGCCAGTTTCCTAGAAATGTTTTGCAATTAAACCGCGGTTATGTTCCCAGTGACACGAACCGGAATGTTATGTTCAGCGAAATCTCACGATATGCTGGTGTAAATGCAACGGATTGGAGTTGGGGCGCACTTATTGCAGATCTTGATAACGATGGACTGAAGGATATTTTTGTCGCCAATGGGATTTACAAAGACTTAACCGACCTTGACTACATCAATTTTTATGCTGATCCGGCAACAACAAAAAAACTGTACAAGGAGAAAGGGAAATTTTTAAAGGAGCTGATTGACAAGATACCATCCAATGCTATTCCTAATTATGCTTTCAGGAATAAGGGAGATCTTACTTTCGAAAATGCTGCCAATGACTGGGGGTTAGACTGCCCGAGTTTTTCAAATGGAAGTGCTTATGGTGATTTAGACAATGACGGTGACTTAGACCTGGTTATTAATAACGTAAACATGGCCCCGTTTGTATTGAGAAATAACACAGAGACACTTTCACCAGATAATCATTTCATTTCATTAAAGTTGTTGTCATTAAAAGATAAAAATAGAAATGGACTGGGTGCCCAGGTAACAATTAAATCTGGAGGACAGAAATTTTATCAGGAGCTGGCACCCATGCGTGGATATCAATCCACTGTTGATCAAAGACTTCATTTTGGTTTAGGCAAAATAGACAAAGCAGATAGTATTATTATTCAATGGCCCGATACCAGTGTTCAAATTTTAACCAATATAAAAACGAATCAGTTGCTTGTTGTCCAACAGAATGCAGTAGGTCAACGGAGAACTGTTCAAACGAGTCCTTCACGCGAGCAGCCGCTATTTTCGGATGCATCTCCAGATTATGCCATCAATGATCAACATGTAAAAACCGATTTTATAGATTTTAACAGAGACCCTCTTTTGTTTAATATGCTTTCAGCCGAAGGCCCAAAGCTTGCTGTTGGTGATGTGAATGGCGATGGCCGGTTAGATGTGTTTATCGGAAGTGGAAAAAATCAGGTTTCTTCCTTATACGTTCAGACCTCAAAGGGTAACTTCAAGCGCACCAATCAACCTTCATTTCTGAAAGATCAACCGTCTGAAGATGCGTGTGCTGATTTTTTTGACGCTGATCAGGATGGGGATCTTGATTTGTATGTTGGCAGTGGAGGCAATGAATTTGTTGGTAATTCTGTTGAACTCAGCGATAAACTATTTATAAATGATGGCAAAGGTAATTTAGTCAAATCCATAAAATCGTTACCGGCAAATTTATACGAGAATACTTCTTGTGTTAAGGCTGCTGATTTTGATGGTGATGGCGATCAGGATCTATTTGTAGGTGTGAGAACAAAACCATTCCAGTATGGAGTTCCGGTTAACGGGTATTTACTTCAAAACAATGGAAAGGGAAAGTTTAAAAATGTAACGCAAGCAATAGCCCCTGCATTGATGCAAGTTGGCATGGTTACAGACGCAAGTTGGTTCGACTATGATGGTGATCGTGATCTTGATTTAATTATTGTGGGTGATTGGATGCCCATCACCCTTTTTAAAAATGAGAAAGGAAATTTTAGTAACGCAACCGCGCAAACCGGATTGGATAAGACCAACGGCTTTTGGAATTGCATAGAAGTAGCTGACCTGGATCATGATGGCGATCTTGATCTGGTTGCCGGAAATCAGGGGATGAATACCAGGTTCAACGCATCCTATGAAAAACCTGTGACGATGTACGTAAGTGATTTTGATGGAAACGGAAAAATAGAACAAATCATTACTACCTATAAGGGTGACAAAGCTTACCCTATGCACATGCGTGCAGATTTGATAGAGCAAATTCCTTCGCTGAAAAAGAAATATTTAAAACATAGCAGTTATAAGGAACAGACGGTGCAGGATATATTTGGAGAAGACCTTATCAGTAAGTCGCTCCAATTAAAAGTCTATACCACGAAATCTATTTGTTTAATGAATAACGGAAAAGGATTCGTTGAAGTGCCACTTCCAAGGGAAGCGCAACTTGCCCCGGTTTATTCCATAAGCATCGATGATTATAATAACGATAAAACACAAGATATTCTGTTGGGCGGAAATTTTTACTGGTCTAAACCAGAAGTGGGTATCTATGATGGAACTGCTGGCTTGCTTTTGAGTGGTCATGAAAAAGGAGTTTTTTTAACAACAACAATGGATGTTTCTGGAATTTGTGTGCCGGGTGAAATTCGCGATATTAAAAACCTATCTGTGGGAAACGAGAGATTGGTAATTATAACCAGGAACAACGATAAGCCAGTAATACTCAAAAGAAATAAATAATAATGAATGCGCATAGACTAAGCTGCGGTTTACTTATGATCATGCTAAGTGGCATTTTTTTCGACTGCACTAATACGCCGGCAGAACAATACACAGCACTTGAACGCGCCGAACTTGAAAGCGGAGTTCGGTATGACAGTCTCTTTAAAGGAATTTACTTTGGTATGAAGCATGATAAGTTTCGTGAGTACTGCTATTATATGAACACGGTTAAACATGACTTTAAGATGCAGGGACCAAATCTTTCCTGGTTGGAAAGCGAAATTAAGGAGATGAGTTACCCGGCCGCCATAAATTTTTACCCTGTGTTTAACGAGGATGAAATAACGGAAATGAATGCATTAATCTATTATAAAAATGCAGTGTTTAAAGATGGAATATTCGAGAAAGATAGTTTGTTGCTTGATGTGCTTGGACTAATGAAAAAGTGGTATGGCAAGGAATTTATGAAGATTGAAAGTCCGGATTCTTATAAGGAAGATATATATGTAAGTGTACAGGGAAATAGAAGAATAACGGTTTATCCAACAATAAACCTAAGTCACGAGATTAAAGTGTGGATGGTGGATTTATATTCCAAAGAAAAAGAGACTAAAAAGTAATGAAAGGTATTTTATATATAGGTGTTATTTTGGCAAGCGCGTTTTTGATTTCATGTTCAGGCACTGGATCAATTCCAGATAATGTAAATTCGCTTTTTAAATTAGTTGAGGAAAAAGAAAGTGGTATTGATTTTACAAACACCCTCGAATACAGCAAAGAGTTTAACATTTATACATACCGAAATTTCTATAATGGCGGAGGAGTGGCAATTGGTGACATTAACAATGATGGCCTTGCAGATATTTATCTGACAGCTAATATGAAGCCCAATAAGTTATATCTTAATAAAGGCAATTTTAAATTTGACGACATCACCGATAAAGCAGGAGTAGGAGGTACGAAAACATGGTCTACCGGTGTAACGATGGTGGATATTAATGCTGATGGATTCCTGGATATCTACGTTTGCAATTCAGGTGATGTAAAAGGAGACGATCGACAGAATGAGCTTTTTATTAACCAGGGTGATGGAACCTTTATTGAAAACGCGAAGGAGTATGGCCTGAATGAAAAGGGCCTGTCTACTCATGCAGCTTTTTTTGATTTCGACAAAGATGGCGATCTCGATGTTTATATTCTTAACAACTCTTTTCGCGCTATCGGAACTTTTGATTTAATGAAGAATGAACGTTCTGTTCGCGATTCCCTCGGTGGACATAAATTATTAAGAAACGATAAGGGTCACTTTACAGATGTAAGTGCCGCTGCCAATATTTATGGTAGTGTTATTGGTTTCGGTCTGGGTGTAGCTATTTCTGATCTTGACAATGACTCATGGCCTGATATATATGTGTCGAATGATTTTTTCGAAAGGGATTACATCTACATGAATAATAAAGATGGAACCTTTCGTGAAGGACTTCCAAAACAAATGCGTTCGATCAGCATGGCCTCCATGGGTGTTGATGCTGCTGATATCACAGGTGATGGTTTTCCTGAAATCTTTGTGACGGAAATGTTGCCCAAGGATGAAGGCCGGCTTAAAACGTCTATGTCGTTTGAGAACTGGAATAAGTATCAACATAATGTTGATCGGGGTTATCATCATCAGGTTACACGCAATATGCTTCATTGGAACAACAAAAAAATTAATGGACATGAAGTTTCTTTTTCTGAGGTAGGCCGGCTGGCTGGAGTTGAAGCAACGGACTGGAGCTGGAGTGCGCTTATTGCTGACCTTGATAACAATGGATACAGAGATATCTATGTAACCAATGGTGTATACAAAGACATTTTAAATCAAGATTACCTTCGGTACATATCAAACGATGTTGTTGTTAAAAGTATGATAACCAAGGATGGAATAAATTTTGAAAAACTTATTGATGTAATACCTTCAAAGCCAATTTCGAATGTTGTCTTTGGTAGTGATTCTTTACTTTCTTTTACAGATAGTACAACGCGCTGGGGTCTGGATGCGCCTGGCTTCTCCAACGGCGCTGCTTACGGAGATTTGGATAACGACGGCGATCTTGATTTGGTTGTGAACAATGTTAACATGCCGGTATTCCTGTACAAGAACCAAACTGAAACAAAACATCCATCACATCATTATTTAAAAGTTATTCTCAAAGGCGCGGATGAGAATACAAATGGAATAGGTGCAAAGGTGAAATTGAAATGCAAAGAGAAATTATTTTATCTTGAGCAAATGCCATCCAGGGGTTTTCAGTCCTCCGTAGACTACGCCATGGTGTTTGGTTTAGGTGAGAGCATGGAAGTGGATTCATTGTGGGTGCAATGGCCATCTGGTTCAATGCAGCTGCAAGTAAACGTTCCTGTAAATCGCACTATCACGTTGAATGAAAAGGAATCCAGGCAGCAAATTGAATCGAAAGATAGCTTGCTACCGAAATCTTTCAATCTTTCAATTTTCCAATCTTCAAATTTATTGTTTCAAGACATATCACACCAGTTTCCGGATAACTTTTCCCATAGCGAAAACAGATGGAGCGATTTTGACAATGAGCCATTGCTCTTTCAAATGAATTCCACTGAAGGTCCGAGACTTGCTGTGGCAGATGTAAACGGCGACGGACTTGATGATGTGTATCTCTGCGGGGCAAAGAATGCGGATAAAAAATTATTCATACAGAAAAAGGGTGGCGTATTGGTGCTATCCCCCATGAAAAATTTTGACGAAGATATGCGTTGTGAAGATGTGGATGCCTTGTTCTTCGATGCTGATAACGACAACGATCAGGATTTATATGTTGTGAGCGGAAGCAATGAATATCCCACCGCTTCGTCAGCATTAAGCGACAGGCTTTACATCAATGATGGTTTGGGAAATTTTAAAAAGTCAAATCAGTTACTGCCGACTAGCAAATTTGAAAGTACTTCTTGTGTGACCCCAGCTGATATTGATAATGATGGTGATCTGGATCTTTTTGTTGGTGGTCGTTTGCGTTATAGAGATTATGGTGTTTTGCAGAACGGATACTTGCTTCAAAATGATGGGAAGGGAATTTTTAAAGATATCTCTCCTCAATTTGCTCCTGGCTTAAATAACCTTGGTCTGATAAGGGATGCGTGTTTTTCCGATGTTAACGGCGATAAACAAATGGACTTAATCGTAGTTGGCGAATGGATGGCCATACATGTATTTAAAAATGATAAAGGTTATTTTAAGGATGTCACTAAAGAATTAGGGCTTAGTGAATTCTCCGGATGGTGGAATAGAATTCTTCCCGAGGATTTAGATAACGATGGTGACATTGATTTTGTAGTTGGCAACCATGGATTGAATTCCAGGTTCAGAGCCAGCAAAGAAAAACCAGTAGAGTGTTATGTAAATGATTTTGACGAAAACGGTACCATCGAACAAATAATCTGTGCCTACAACGGTAAAGAATCATACCCTATGGCATTATGGCATGATCTCGTAGTCCAGCTCCCTTATTTAAAAAAGAAATATTTGAAATATGAAGATTATAAATTAAAACGTATTCAAGACTTGTTCACCCCCCAACAGATTAGCGAATCGATCAAACATACTGCTACTATATTTGAAAGTATTGCTCTTATAAATGAAGGTGGAAAATTTTCTATAAAAAAACTTCCCATGGAAGCCCAGTTGTCACCGGTGTATGCAATCACAACTTCAGATTTCAATAGTGACGGTATTCCTGATATTCTACTGGGGGGAAATCTTTTTGAAGTTAAGCCTGAAGTAGGGAGATACGATGCTAATTATGGTTCTCTTTTGATCGGTAATGGTGACGGAACCTTCAAGTCTATTCCAAACAGCAGTACGGGATTGTTTATAGAGGGACAGGTTAGGGATATTGTGCCCTTCACAATGAAGTCCGGGCAACTTTTTCTTATTGCAAAGAACAATGATCGGGTTCAAATACTCAAGATGAATACTGGTTATTTCAAAACACTAGCTGCTAAAAAGTAATGCGGTATAAAAAAGAAAATATTTTACTTTACTTAGTCCTTGGTTTAAATGTTTTAATTTTTTGCCAATGCCAACCAGACAAACTTTTTACGTCAGTATTACCGGAACATTCCAACATTGCCTTTGTCAACCAGCTGACAGAGACAGAAGAAAT
>CAZAHL010000177.1:0-14945 GCA_964484845.1 uncultured Chryseolinea sp.
AAAAATACCATCAACACGATGGTGGATCAGCTTAATTCCTTTGGTTCTGAAGTGACACGTGTAGCCCTGGAGGTAGGAACGGAAGGAAAGCTTGGTGGTCAGGCAACCGTAAAGGGAGTAGGTGGTATATGGAAGGATCTGACCGATTCTGTAAATCAAATGGCGTCCAACCTGACCGGACAAGTCCGGAACATTGCAGGCGTAACGACGGCCGTAGCCAACGGCGACTTATCCAAGAAAATTACGGTTGACGTACGCGGTGAAATGCTGGAGTTGAAAAACACGATCAATACGATGGTAGATCAGCTCAACTCGTTTGGTTCTGAAGTTACGCGCGTTGCCCTGGAGGTCGGAACGGAAGGAAAGCTAGGAGGCCAGGCAACGGTAAAAGATGTGGGAGGTGTTTGGAAAAACCTGACAGACTCTGTGAACCAAATGGCGGGAAATCTAACTACACAAGTCCGAAATATCGCCGGTGTAACAACGGCTATCGCCAAAGGAGACTTGTCTAAAAAAATAACGGTTGATGCTAAAGGTGAATTGCTCGAATTAAAGAATACCATTAATACCACCGTCGATCAGCTCAACTCATTTTCATCGGAAGTAACCCGGGTAGCGCGGGAAGTTGGATCGGAAGGGCAGTTGGGAGGACAAGCTAACGTACCGGGTGTAGGCGGAACGTGGAAAGATCTCACGGATTCCGTGAATCAAATGGCTTCGAACCTTACCAACCAGGTACGAAATATTGCCGAAGTAACTACAGCCGTCGCAAAGGGAGATTTGTCAAAGAAGATTGCGGTGGATGTACGGGGCGAAATGCTTGAGTTGAAAAACACTATCAATACGATGGTGGATCAACTTAACTCCTTTGGTTCGGAAGTAACACGGGTAGCCCGGGAAGTAGGTTCCGAGGGTCAGTTAGGCGGACAAGCCGATGTACCGGGCGTAGGCGGAACATGGAAGGACTTAACAGACTCGGTAAATAAAATGGCCGATAACCTGACGAATCAGGTACGGAATATTGCCGAGGTAACAACTGCAGTTGCCAAGGGTGACTTATCGAAAAAAATCACTGTCGACGTGAAAGGGGAAATGCTGGAATTAAAAGATACCATTAACACAATGGTAGATCAGCTTAACTCATTTGCTTCCGAAGTAACCCGCGTAGCCAGCGAAGTAGGCTCGGAGGGTAAACTCGGTGGACAAGCAACGGTGAAAGGCGTCGGAGGAGTGTGGAAAGGCCTCACAGACTCTGTAAACCAAATGGCCGGGAACATTACAGCGCAGATCCGGAATATTGCAGACGTAGCGATCGCCGTGGCCAACGGTGATTTGTCAAAGAAAATTACGGTGGATGTACGCGGAGAGATATTACAGTTAAAAGACACGCTGAACACGATGGTGGATCAGCTCAGAGGTTTCGCATCAGAGGTAACACGCGTAGCCCGCGAGGTAGGTACGGAAGGTAAATTAGGAGGTCAGGCGTTTGTACCTGGAGTAGCAGGAACCTGGAAAGATTTAACGGACTCAGTAAATCAAATGGCGGGTAACCTGACTGACCAGGTGCGTAACATCGCCGGTGTAACGACCGCTGTTGCCAACGGAGACTTATCCAAGAAAATTACAGTAGATGTACGAGGGGAAATGCTCGAATTAAAAAATACTATTAATACAATGGTAGAGCAGCTTAACTCATTTGCGTTTGAAGTAACACGGGTTGCCCGTGAAGTTGGTACGGAAGGAAAACTCGGAGGGCAAGCGGAAGTGCGTGGTGTAGCCGGTACGTGGAAGGATTTGACGGATTCCGTAAATCAGATGGCGTCAAACCTTACGGGGCAGGTACGTGGTATCGCTAAGGTGGTAACTTCGGTTGCTAAAGGAAATTTAAAACAAAAACTATCCATCAACGCCTTAGGTGAATTAGCCCAATTAACCGATACGATCAATGAGATGATTGATACGCTTGCCGTTTTTGCGGAACAAGTAACTACGGTTGCGCGTGAAGTGGGTGTGGAGGGTCGATTGGGTGGTCAAGCCAGTGTTCCCGGTGCATCCGGTACGTGGAAAGATTTAACAGAAAATGTAAATCAGCTCGCAGCCAATTTAACAACACAGGTGCGCTCCATATCGGAAGTAGCTTCAGCCGTAACAAAAGGTGATTTAACGCGAACCATTCGTGTGGATGCCAAGGGAGAGTTGGAAGCATTAAAGGATACGATCAATCAGATGATCACAAACTTAAGAGAAACCACCCTTCGTAATCAGGATCAGGATTGGTTGAAATCCAACCTGGCGAAATTTACTCAAATGCTCCAGGGGCAAAAAGATTTGAATACGGTGACAAAACGTATTCTTTCTGAACTTGCTCAAGTAGTTACAGCCCATTACGGAGCTTTCTACATTTTGAAGCAAGATGAGGAAACTCAAAATACCAAGTTGAAATTGTTCGCAGCGTATGCTTACAAGGAAGAGAAGAATATTCCAAAAGAATTTGAAATTGGTGAAGGTCTTGTGGGTCAATGCGCTTTTGAAAAAGAGCGGATTCTCCTAACCAACGTGCCGCAAGGCTATGTTAAAATAACGTCCGGGTTAGGTAAATCGAAACCCTCCAATCTTATTATTTTACCTGTATTATTCGAAAACGATGTTAAAGCCGTTATCGAGCTGGCCTCTTTGGATACATTCAGCGAAACCCATCTTGACTTCTTAAGCCAGCTAACGGAAAGTATCGGTATCGTGTTGAATACAATCGAGACGAATTCCAGAACAGAAGAACTGCTGGCTCAATCGCAATCGCTTGCCGGTGAGCTTAAGACCCAACAAGAAGAGTTAAGGAGAACAAATGACGAGTTGCAGGATAAGGCTCTCCTGTTGGTAAAACAAAAGGATGAAGTGGAGGCTAAAAATAAAGAAGTTGAAGAGGCTAGAAAATCGCTTGAAGAAAAAGCCGAGCAGCTAACGCTTACTTCGAAGTATAAGTCTGAATTCTTGGCAAACATGTCGCATGAGTTGCGAACCCCACTGAATAGCTTACTTATCCTCGCTCAGCAGTTGTATGAAAATTCGGAAGGCAATCTTAACGATAAGCAAATTCGATATGCAAAAACCATCCATTCCTGTGGCGATGATTTGATTCAATTGATCAACGATATCCTTGATCTTTCTAAAATTGAATCTGGCTTTATTTCTACCAATATTTCAACGGTACGAATCTCAGAAATTGCCTCCTTTGTTGAAACGACCTTCAAACCCATTTCGGAAGCAAGGAATTTACGATTCAGAATTGAAACAGACTATTCATTACCTATGTCGATGGAAACTGACATTCAGCGACTCAATCAGATCCTAAAGAATTTGTTGTCGAACGCCTTTAAATTTACAGAAAAGGGTGAAGTACATTTAAAAATTTCCGAAGCCCACAATAGCTGGAAACCGGGCAATTTAAATCTTGACCATGCAAAAAAAGTAGTTGCATTTTCAATTACAGACACAGGTATCGGTATACCCCAGGAGAAACAACTCATCATATTTGAAGCCTTCCAGCAAGCCGAAGGTTCAACCAGTCGGAAGTACGGCGGAACCGGATTGGGTCTTTCTATCAGCCGCGGGCTTGCCGAACTGTTAGGCGGCACCATTGAGCTCGAGAGCCAGGCGGGGTATGGAAGCACGTTTACCTTATACCTGCCGTTAGATATTGTTCCGACAATGCCTTCAAAAAATGCTCCCCAGAGCTTGCAGTCATTGCAGCAGCAACTACAGATTGATTCCGACCCAAGGGAAATCAATTCACTTTTAGGCAATCTTAGAATCACCAGCGATGGTATCGAAAACCGGAATCTGGACATTGTCAGTGAGTTGATCAATGAGACCGGCGACGACCGAAGCAATATTTTACCAAACGAAAAAGTAGTATTGGTTGTGGAGGATGATTTACGTTTTGGGAAAATCGTTATTGAGAAAGCGCATGAACACGGATTAAAAGCAATCGTAGCGACCAACTATCTGGAAGTATTTGATTTTATTAACCGATTCTCTCCCATCGCCATCACGCTGGATGTTAAACTACCCGACACCAGCGGTTGGAAAGTAATCGATCTTTTGAGAAACGATCTGACCTATCGCCACATTCCTATCCATGTTATTTCCGGCGAAGAAAACAGGTTGCTTGCCCTCAAACGTGGAGCACGTAGTTTTTTACTGAAACCCCTTGACAACGATTTGCTCAATGAGCTTTTTAACGACATCATCACGTATAATGGTAAAGAGACAAAGAGCATCTTGGTGGTCGAAGACAACGAACTCGATTCTTCGCAGATTGCTAAAATGCACCGCGAAGATTCACTGTCTGTTACCATTGCGACAACAGGCAAAGAGGCGCTAGAGCTTGTGAGAACTCAGGAATATGACTGTATTATCTTAGATTATACATTGCCCGATATTTCGGGAAATGATTTGATACACGAGGTTAGCAAGGCAAAGAAGAAATTGACGCCGGTTATTGTTTATTCCGCAAAGGATTTTAGCAAGATTGAGCTAAGCAATGTAAATCTGAATTCCAGCTCTCTGGTTGTTAAGGGTGTAAATTCAATTGAACATTTGCTGGAGGAAACAGTGTCACATTTGCATATTAATCATAAAAATCTTGCTCCGGAAAAAAGAAGGATTATTGAAAACATCCGGAATAAAGAAGATATATTGACTGGAAAAAATATTTTAGTCGTCGATGATGACGTTCGTAATCTGTTTGCCCTTACCACCGTGTTTGAGCGTTTTAACATCAACGTTGTAACGGCCGAAAGTGGGAAGGAAGCCATTAATATTTTAAATGAAAACTCGAAAATAGAAATGGTCCTAATGGATATAATGATGCCCGAAATGGATGGCTATGAAACTACCCAAAAGATAAGGCGAGAACACAAAAACAGCACACTGCCTATTATCGCCGTGACGGCAAAAGCAATGAAAGGTGACCGGATCAAATGTATTGAAGCTGGAGCATCAGACTATATTACTAAACCAGTAAAGATAGATCAGCTCCTTTCTTTGATGCGTTTATGGTTTTGTAAATAAACAGGAAGTATGAACCCGAAAATACTGCTCGTGGATGATCGAGAGGATAATTTGCTCTCAATCGAAACTATCCTCCAGCCCAATGGGTATAAATTTGTTACGGCCAGCTCTGGCCGACAAGCGTTGAAAATTCTGTTGAATGAATTTGATTTCGCTATGATCCTCATGGATGTTAAAATGCCAAATCTTAATGGTTTTGAAACAGCCGCGTTGATATACGAGCGCGAGAAACTCAAACACATCCCCATTATTTTTATCACCGCTAATAATTTTGGAGATGAAAATATGTTTAAGGGATATCAGACCGGCGCTGTTGACTATATTTTTAAGCCCATCAATCCAAATGTTCTACGCGCGAAGGTCAGCGTATTAATAGATCTATATAAGAAAACACGGCTTTTGCACGAACAAGAGCATAAGCTAATTGCCACGAATAGAAGTCTTGAGATTGAAATAAAAGATCGCAAAGCGTCTGAGGAAAAAGTAATACAGCTTAACAGACAGCTTATCCAAAATATCGGAAGCTTGGAATCTGCCAACAAAGATCTTGAACAGTTTGCTTTTATGGCCTCACATGATCTGCAAGAACCGTTAAGGAAAATTCTTATGTTCAGCGACCGGCTTTTTCAGAAATATGAAGACGTCCTTAAAGACGATGTCAGGTTAATTAATCGAATACAGAAATCTGCGGAACGTATGCAGGCACTGATCATCGACATACTGGCTTTTTCAAAAATCTCTATCGATAAAACTACCTTTGTCAAAACTGATCTGAATAAAATTATTCAAGAGGTAATTTCTGATTTAGACGAAGAGATCAAAGAAAAGAATGCTACGATTGTAGTTGACAACCTGCCTACACTTTATGTCAATGAAGATCTCATTCGACTGCTTTTCAATAATCTAATCGGGAATGCATTAAAATATTGCAAAGAAAAAATCTGTCCCGATATTAAAATTAGATTTGAAACCAACGCGACAGTTGCCCGCGATAAGCACGATAAGATGCTCCAGTATTGCCGCGTCTACGTTGAAGATAACGGTATTGGCTTCGACCAGAAATACTCTGAGGAGGTGTTTGGCATGTTCAAGAGGCTTCATCCCGATGCGGAGTTTACAGGAACCGGGATCGGTCTTGCGCTCTGTAAAAAAATTGTTGAGCAACATAATGGACACATTTCAGCGCAAAGCCAATTGAATAGGGGGTCCCGGTTTATTGTCTCTCTCCCAATCCCATAGGGCATTGATACAAAACCGGATGGTCTTACAGATGTAACCACTGCTTTTTCAATATATCGCTCAGCGCTTCTCGAAGTTCATCAAATCTCGAGGGTTTAGTTAAATGGTATGCCGCCCCAATGGCAATAAACTCTTCAATATCCTTTTCAGAAACAAATGTTGAATACATGATGACCGGTATATTCTTTAGATCAGCAGACCCCTTAAGCAAAGTAAGCAATTGCTTGCCGCTTATCTTTGGCATATTTGTATCCAGAAATATTAAATCCGGAATTACACTTCCCTTTTTTTGCAACGTGTTCAGCCCTTCTTCTCCGTCAAACAGGCAAGTACATTTTATCGAATTATCTATGTCTTTAACCGCTTCTAAAAAAATTTCGTGGTCATCGGCATCATCATCAATTAATAGTAAATTATTATAAAAACTCATCAACGTTGGGATTAAACTCCAATCATCATTTGATGATTGGAGATAGCAAGTAAATAGTCCTGTTAGTCTCGACTTTCTAAAAGGATTTACCGCGCGAATGCAAGCGGTTAGCAAGCAGGCGCGTCGTGTGCCTCAACGGATAAATGTAGATTTATTTCTACACTGAAGATTGTAATAAATTCTATTGAGTCAATTCTAAGATTAGTATCAATTATACGCAACTTTTTTAAAATTGGAAATTATCCTAAAAGATAAACGCTTTAAAATTTAAATATACCCTGCGCAGTGGTTGCAGGGTGTTAACATTCGTTTTTCGAAAGTGCTAGATTCTTATGTTGCTTTTAGCAGTCACATTACGTTCGGTCCTCTTCCAAATCCGTGTGCCTGTCGCCCCCTAAGCTGTATGAATTATTTTCTTCGTCCTCACTTCCAATGGCCTCTTGCGCGTCATCTTCTTCACTTCCCGGAACATCCAGATCCTGACCAGCAAAATCAATAGGCCATACTCGATCCGCCAAAACTTTATCATCGCCCTCTGATTCGATTCCATCAGTAGGTAATGCTTGAAAATCCTCATTAGTAAGATCCGATGGAGAACGCTTTTTTCTGTCCTCGATTATCCGTTCAATAGGGACCTGGTCATTTGTTTTTCCGGTTGGATGAGTTTGAACCGCGCTGCTCTCCAAATCCATATCAATTCGTTCGCCCCGGGTCATAATGTCTTCATTGGAAGGGTACAAGGGATATCCAGGAAATTTTTCACCAGGTTGCTGGGTAGATGACGACGGAGTTTCCTTGGGTTTGGTGTTCTTGCTTTGCTTTTTCATAATATCGTTTATTAATTGTTTCTTCATTAACCTGGCAACATTTGTTGTCATTTCTGATCCTTCGCAGGCGAGCAGAATCAGAATTTTACACGATAATAACCTATAAAGCCAAGGCAGATTCCCGGGCTTTTTACAATAACAATAGATTACGTCGTCTGTTTTATTTTATCCTATCATTGCCTTCATTAGAGGAGTAAGAGGAAGAAGTTGTGGTTTCACGACCCAAGTTCGATGGGCTTGTCAAGGTTTGCCCTGCTGATTGACCAATTCGAATTCTATTTTCGACATTGCGCACACCCGAAATCTGTTCAGCAATATCCTCTGCCCTTCTCTTTTCATTTCTTTCATTAACAGTTCCGGTTAAGGTTACTTCCCCTGATTTACTGTGATATCGATTTCTGTAGCGTCAAGAAAAAAATCATCGCTTAGCCTATCACTAAGCTCCGTTGTTTATCCCACTCTCTCCGTCGTTCCGCCTCATCATCTCCAAACCATGAACTTACTTCATCGGAGGTTTTGTCCCACCAACCGCGATCCTCGTTTCCGCTGCTCTGTCTTCATTCCAGTCTGGGTTGGATGTGTTTAACACTCCTCGCCGGTTGTGATTTCTATTTCGCATAAACTTTCAGGGTTTTTGTATGAAATAATTTTTGTAAGGAGCTCAAAAACTATGCCCCCGCCCTTGAGGGATTTAAAAAAGGTTTGTCCATTTTTGTGTGGAAACTTCTGCGAGGAAAAGGAATTTTTTCCCCACGATCGTTGGCTATTTTGCCTCTCCAATCCAGGTAATATAGTGCTTAGGATCTGACTGATAATCTCAAACGCCGTCGAGCGACTTCCTTGGGACAGCTCTGGTTTTTTTAAGTTCAGTGGGAGTCAGTCCCGTAACTTTTTTAAACTGGGCAGATAGATGCGCAATGCTGCTATATCCAAGGTGACTAGCAATTTGCCCCAGGTTTAATTCATCATAAAAAAGTAATTCTTTGACCCGCTCAATTTTTTGTCGAATGATATACTGTTCTATCGTAATTCCTTCTACAGAAGAAAAAAGATGGCTGAGATAATTGTATTCATAATGGAATTCCTCCGCTAAAACATCTGACCAATTAAATTTTAAATGGATCTCCTCAGAATGATGAATCGTTTTTATGATCTTATTTTTGATCGCTTCAATAAGCCTTCCTTTCCGATCGTCTATCCGTTCAAAACCCAACTTTTGAAGTGATGCATCCAAATCAATTTTTACAGCGTCATCAATGCTATCTTCCTTCAAAACCACCTCCCCTAACGAAATTTTTTCGGGATGCAGATTTAATTTTTCAAATGCGTCATCTACCGCCTTAATGCATCGGTTGCAAACCATATTTTTTATATAAAATGTTGTTGGCATTTTTAAATCGTTAAGGATCTGATGAAAAAACACTGAAGTTACAAATTAAGTTGTGCTTTCAAGAGATTACGTTATAGAACGTTTCTCTAAAAATCAACTCTGCAACTTAGCAAAGGTAAAAATCCTACTTGCCTCTTTAGGCGGACGCTTCCTTCGGTAGCATTAAAATAATAATAGGATGCATTGCGATGGTTTGTTACATTCTGTATATCTAAACGCCATTCAATTGAATATCCCGGATTATTTTTTTTATATACCAGTTGGAAATCGGCCCGGAAGTAGTCTGGCAATTTTTCATCAAATGCACGTTCCCAAATATACACTGGTCTTCCTTCCTCTTTAGATTTCTCTTCATGTATAGGCACTATCCGTCGTCCACCCGCGCCTGTTAATTTTATATTCAATCCTAAACGATCCTTATGTTGCCTGCAATTAAATTCTTTTCCGGCAAGTAAATGAACACTGTAATTGCCGTTATAGGCGGTATTCCTCTCAGGCTGAGCGGCAATGGTAAATTTTGATTCATAAAGAGATCCATTCAGCAGATAATAAAAATTGTTTGAGAAACTTTTATCAAAAGAAAGTTCTACTCCATAATTCCTTCCGCTGCCTTTATTAACTAGCGTGTCCGTTATAAATCCGGTATCTTCATTGATGGATGAGTAGAGTGAAGCAGGATCGAGCTGAACGGGAGCATTGTAAAGCCTTTGATAATATGCCTCAAGTTTAATTTTATGGTCCATTCGCAAGGCTTTCTCAAAAGTGAGAACGATATGATTCGCGCGGGTAAATCCAAGGTCTTTATTGATCTGCACCTCATTGCCTCCAGCTTGATGATCGCGTGCGAGATAGTATTGAAGATTTTCAATCCTGCCATGCTTTCCGTACGCCACACTCCAAGACGTTGTTTCAGAAGGTTGCCAGCGCAAGCCCAAACGGGGTTCCCACGCGCGATCATTAGTCAGCGCAAAGTTCATGAAGTGCATGCCATAAAATCCAAATAACGCAGGGAAAAAATATTGACGTGCGTATAAAAATCCCTGCGTAACAGATGTGTTTCCTCGTTCTTTAAAATTTATTATTTCCTGATAGGGAATATTGTCGGGATCTCTATTTCGCAAATAGAAATTATAATCTAATAAACTATGTATGAGTCCGCCTTCCAGAACGTAACGCGGGTTTATTCTCGTCTTTACAGAAACAGAGGCGCGCATATACGATTTAGAATAACTTTCCTCTACCTTCAAAAGCCCGCCATTCAACCCGGATATCTCGTTATCCTTTGCGATTTGAGTCCCCGAAATAGATAACGCCCCCTGTAAAGAGCTGTTCTCGCTGATCTTATTCCGGTAGGTTAGTCCGAGTATTCCCAGGTCGGAAGTATTTTTATCAAATGCTTTTTCCTGCGTTAGATCCGAGCGGCTCTTTCCCCCAATTCCAAACAACGAAAAAGTTCCAGAGCCTTTAGCAGGGCAATTTATATTAAATGACAAATCTTGATAGTCTTTGTATTGACCAGCCTGGTTCAAATCCACACCAAGCTTATCTAAAATAGATAATGTGGAATACCGGTAGTTAACAAGATAAGATGAGGATTTCGCGCGACTCAAAGGGCCTTCGGCGGACATTTCCATACCGAGTAATCCCGCCTGTATGGAGTGTTCATATTGTTGATTGTTTCCCTTGCGTAGATTTATATCAAAAACTCCCGACAATGAATTTCCATATTGCGCAGGAAAAGCGCCGGTTATAAAATCGGATGTCTCAATCATGTTTGTACTTATTACACTCACTACTCCACCCGAGGCACCCTCCGTTGTAAAATGGTTTGGGTTTGGCACCTCAATTCCCTCGATTCGCCATAACACACCCCGGGGAGAATTACCTCGTATGATCAATGCGTTACTCTCGTCACTCGCACCTGTAACTCCTGCAAAGGCAGTAACCATTCGGGCTGGATCACCCATACTTCCTGCATATCGCTTCGTCTCTTCCACTGAAAAGGATTTACTGCTTGTCAAGGCAACCCCATCTCCAGGAATTGCGTCATCCTTTTGGGCAGTTACAACAAGTTCGTTCATAGCGATTACGGATTCTGAAATTTTTAAATCCAAAACCAGCTCTTTACCCGATCCAATAAGAACATTATCAACGGTTCGGGTATTGTATCCGACGCAGCTTACTGAAACGGTTACTCTCCCTATGGGGACGTTATTAATTTTAAACTTACCTAAGGAATCCGAAGGGGTACCTATCAATGGAACGCTCTTCACAATTATAATACTCGCCCCAGGAAGAGGTTCGTTAGTAACCTGATCTAAAACGGTCCCCCGGATGGTTTGAAATAAAACTCTTTGAGATCGTTTTAACAGGACCCTTTTATTAACAATTTTATAGGCAACATTAAACTTTTGTAAGAGGTTATCTAAAACAGAAGGGAGATGTTCGTCGTGTATCGAAAGATTCACAATTTCATGCGTCGGAACGATATCGTCGCTATAGGAAAATTCCACGGAATAGGTGATAGCCAGAATGGTCAAAGCCTCCTCTAATGAAATATTTTTTAAATCAATCGTCACCCTCGACGGGGGTTCCTTCTGAGCCCATACGATCCAGGGAAGAGAAAAGAAAATGAACACAAAGAGTTTTCTCATGGTCCTTCCTTTAGCAACCATTTCCCTCCACCAGATAGACATTGTTGCGTTGTTCAACTATGTTCAGATCTAATGAAACACCGAGGGCTTCCAAAATTTCCGACAACGAAGGTTTGTCGAATGCCCCCGTGAAACGGCAGCGTAAAGCATCCTTATTCCTTACGTCAATATCGACGTTAAAATATTTTTCCAGAACTTCAACAACGTCAGACAATATTGTTTTCTTGAAAATTAGACGTTTCTCTTTCCATGCTAAGGCGTTTAATTTTTCTCCATGGCTTATCAGCGAAAGATTTTGATTTTTTAATACGCCTGCTTCTCCAGGCTTGATAGTAATACCTTTGCTATCGCTGAGGTTGGAAAAACTTACAAGTCCTGTGACGACAAAAATTTCAGTTTCAGCAGATCCTGCATAAGCTTCCACATTAAAAGAGGTGCCCAATACTTCTACTTGCGCCTTGCTAGTCTGAATAACGAAAGGTTTTTGAGGATTTTTCCTGACATCAAAGAACGCTTCACCCTCAAGTTTTACCATCCTGTTTTCCTCATTAAAATCACCTTGATAAGTGAGGCGGCTATTGCGATTTAGCCACACCTCCGACCCATCCGGTAAAACCACTTCCACTATGCTATCATGACTTTCTTTCAATATTGTTTCCTGACTAAAAAACATAACATAAAGCAACCCAGAGCATATTGTTAAGAGCGTAACCGATGCCGCGATCTTTAGCCAGGGAACGTATTGTTTCAGAGTAATCTCTTTGCCTTGTGGTGTTTCCGCTTTTTGAATCGCCGCTTCAAGTTTTTCCCACTCTTCTTTTGTTTGAAAATTCTCCTGAAGGGTATTCTTTTTACTATACTTCCAAAGTACAGTAAAGTCTTCGGCTAATTTTTTGTTTTCCTTCGATTGATTCATCCATGCCGTTAGTGTCTCGCGTTCTTCAGTGGATATTGTTCCCGAAAGAGATTTAAGAAGAAGCTGTTCCTGATGTTCTGTCATCTGAGACGTGCTATAAAAGGTTTAAGGAAATATCAAAGTTAATAGTATCTGTTCCACCATCATCTTTTGCCACAGTTAAAATTCGCTGAACTGCCTGAGCGCTGCTGGCCCATGGATCGGTTTCAATAAAGGGATCATCTTTAAAATAAATCTGGGAAACAAGTTCCTGATGATCTGGTGCCGTTACTCGTAAATGAATATGGCTCGGCCTATACAAATTGCCATTTAAATATCGCCCAGGTATGATGGTCTTGAACTTATAAAAACCATCTTCAAGCGTTCGATAGCTTCCTCTGAATGCGAAATTACTCGATGCGTCATACGCGCCATTCTCGTCAGCATTCCAGATTTCAATAATCGAGTCCTTTAGTGGACTTGCACATGCGCTGCTAATTTTACCTTCAAGTTGCAGGAGCGGTGCACTATTGCCAACGGGAATAATATTTTCCTGGAAAGGTGATCCCGGTTTATAATATGGGCCAAGAATATCCGAAGACGTTGTGATGCAAGGTGATATCCTTTTCTTTTCATCCTCACAAGAACCTAGTACGGGCAAAGTAACGGCTATAGCAAATAGCGATGAGTGTTTTATAAAATCCCTTCGGCCACAATTGTCATTCATTTGCATTTTCATATAGTAAGGGAAAGTGGTTGCAGGGCAATAAGCAATAGGCAATAGGTAATAGGCAAATGCACTTTGCTTAAAGAGCTTCTCACGCTTGCTAATTGCTTATTGCGCTCCTCAATAAACTTTTACAGAGGGAGCCTTAAATCATTTCTCATTTCAATCGGGAGGCAATACCGAAAGCCTGACGTTGTTATACATACCCGACAAATTAGGAGGATAGTAAGCGTAGATTTCTCCTATGCCATTTGCATAATAATGTTTCGAAGAAAGCCAGAGTTCAAAATTGATTCCATCGGTGTAATTATTATAGTAATTCACATCCAATTTAATTACATCCTTGTATTCAATGCCATTAACGGTATGCGTTGCATTAACCGCCTTAACCACATACTCGGTTTTTGTATTTCCATTATCCTTTATATACACCCACGAACTATCAACGGGAGCGTTTATGTCGAGGAACATATATTCATGCGAAAACCCACCGTACAACTCATGATTTCTTCCAAAATATCGAGAACCTTCGTTTCGGACAATTTTATCCAACATTCTAAAAGCATTATTATTCATTTTCTTATAGACCAGACCTTCCACGAGGGTATCGCCTAATACTGTAAAGGTAACGGTGTCTGAAGACCACACAGTTTCATTCTCGCCCTCAAAGATATTTTCCTTCAAATAACTTAATTGAAAGTTATCCGAAAGCGGAAAATAGTCTTTGGGTTTTTCCGGCAAAATGGATTGGTGCTCGCAGGAAACGAGTAGTTGAATTGAGAGCAAAGCAAAAAAAGCTAAACTCCATTTCGTGTCATGATTTTTCTTCATAATTGCATGTTTAATGATAAGACAGTTTAATTGTTAACCCTCTCCCCCATTAAGCAATAATTTTTGTCAATAATCTTGATCAATAGATATAGGCAGATAAATGGTAACGATTTAATGAATTCGTATCGTCACTGATACAACTAATTTGAGTCTGCTGAAAAAGTCGCAGGCACCCAACTTTATTACCTAGTAACAGTAAGTTTTTAGTTATTACCTTATTACCTTATTTGATACAGCAGCTTATCAAATTGAATAACTAGTCCTACTTCAACTGGGGTTTTTACCTTTACACTGCTAACGAGTTGTACATTTTCCTGTCCGTTATTCAAAACCGGCGGCCGAGTCGTTGTCATTTAAAAATCGCATTCATTATTGAGTTCGTGCCAATCCTGTGAGGGATTGAATGTGAATAGCCCGGAGTTTTTACTCTTGTCTATGCACATAAGTTAGGTTAACCTTTAAAGATGTAGATGAGCCGCAACCCTGAAAGGGTGTTATCATAAACGCAGGGTGCAGCCCTGCGTTTAGAAATGAAGCGTGAACTAAAGGGGCTGTCCAATAAGTATAGATTAATTCAATGAAAAAAGCCCTTTAGCAAAAAATGCTATGGGCTTTTTTTTTAACTTGTTAGTGCAAACCAAACAAGTATGAGCGAAGATATAGAAAAGTCTGGAAAGGTCACATTTAGAGATTACCAACAGCATCAAATTTTACTACTTCCTCCCAGTCTAGAGGAATTAATTGGCCCCAAACATCTTGTCAGAGTAGTTAGTGAATTCACCGATAGAATTGATTTCAAGGTTTTAGAGCAGGGCTATAAAGGAGGAGGAGCTAGTAATTATCATCCCCGGATGATGCTCAAGGTTTTACTCTACGCTTACA
>CAZAHL010000178.1:0-14919 GCA_964484845.1 uncultured Chryseolinea sp.
ATTTTCCGTGTACAGCACGTATCGTGTAGTTGTTTAGCACAACCTACTTGCAGCTTGTCGCTTGAGGCTCGTAGCTAACCGATCGAAGTCTCAAGCTACAAGCTGCTAGTGGCACATATTGCAAGTATGCTAATAATCTGTTGACAATTTAATAACCCAATTAGTTTTGCCCTCATCCTTGGAAGTAGAAAATTTACGTTTCTTGAAATCGTGGAGCAAAATAGATTGGATATTGAGCTGTTTAATCGGATAAAACGCAATGACAGGCTTGCATTAAATACGTTGTTTGCTCAATACTATCAAAAGCTTTGCTCTTTTGCCTATTCTTACCTGCGTCACCACGAGGAAGTGGAAGAAGTAGTCTCCGATGTGTTTTTTAATTTATGGCAGAAGCGTCATCAGCTAAAAATCGAAACAAATTTAAAGGCGTATTTGTATGTCTGTGTTAAACACGGAGCCTTTGCAGTTATAAAATTGCGTCAGCCTCATGTCGTGAATATTGATGATGTATTGCTTGATGAACGATTTACTGAAAGAAATACGCCTGAGCAGTACCTTGCTTTTAAAGAATTAGAAGGTCATTTTGAGTGGGCCATTCAAAAGTTGCCTCCGGGTTGTAAGCAAGTTTTTTTGCTGAAATGGAGAGAAGAGCTATCGTATCGTGATATAGGGGAAATTCTGGGGATTTCTGAAAAGACAGTTGAAAACCAATTGGTACGTGCGATGTGCAAAATCAAAGAAAGTCTCCGCTTTTATCAAATTGACGAAGTATCAAGTTTTTCTTCCGTAACAATACATTAATATTTTGATAACAACAGCGGCTAGTGGATAGCAGCTATAAATTCACTCTTCTGTATGAAAAACAATTCATATGGAGGAGCATCATATACAAAGTCTTATTGTCCGATTTTTGGGGAAAGAAACTACTCCCGATGAGGAAAGTGAACTTGTGGATTGGCTTGCTAAAGATCCCTCGAATCAACGTGTATTCAAGGAATGGCAACAGATCTGGAAAAGCCATGCTGTCACGGATTCTTCATTTGATTTCGGAAAAGGTTTAGACAAGCTCAATAAAGCCATCGATGTTTCCGAAGTCAAGAGCACAGGTGCACCTTGGAGGAGATTAGCAGCCTCCATAGCGATTTTTCTGACAGCAAGTTTAGCGATTTACCTTATTGCTGACCAGTCATCGAGCGGTTCTGAAATAATTACTTATCAAAAGCAAACGACAACTTCAGGACAAAGAACTACTGTGAACCTGGAGGATGGATCGGCCATTATTCTGAATGCTAATTCTTCTTTAAAGTATCCAAAGGAATTTTCGACCGATAAGCGTGAAGTATTTTTAGTTGGTGAGGCCTTTTTTCAAGTGTCGAAAGATGCCAAACGGCCATTCATCATTCATTCCGGTGACATCGATACGCAAGTTCTTGGCACATCATTCAACATTAATTCTGATAGCGATTTTGTAACTGTAAGTGTCGAGACTGGAAAAGTTAAAGTGATACAAGGAGATGAAGAGGAAGTAATTTTTCCTAAAGAAAAAATTGTTTATGGTGTTCAACGTAAGAAGATGTTTAAAATGGCTGCTAACCTTGAACATGAACTGGCATGGAAAAACAACACGATTATTTTTGAAGATTCTCAACTATCTCACGTGGCTTTAAAGCTGCAGGAATTTTATGGAATCTCCGTTGTTTTTGAAGCTGAGGCTTTGAAGAAGTGCTTACTCACGGGGAAATTCATTAACCAACCTATTGAGATTATACTCAAAGCAATAAGCTTTAGTACAGGAATTCGACATCGGATAGACGGAAAAAAAATAATCCTTTATGGACCTGGCTGCGAATGATTGTTACAATTGGATAAAACGAAAGACACTATGTATATAAAATTATATTCCTTGACTAAGCAACTAGTTTCTGTTTTCAAAATATTCTTAACCGGAATTATTTTACCAAGCATGCTCTTCCATGTTCAAGCTCAAGCCAACTCAGCACCCGATGTCTATGAAGTTAAAATTGAGTTGGAGATTAATGGTAAAACCTTACGAGAAGTTTTTTCTCTTATAGAATCTAAGACAGACTTTACGTTTACGTACAGCAGCAAACAAATAAATCTTAACAAAAGAATTTCTATAACAAATGATACTAAAAATCTTGGATTGCTTCTCGAGTCTGTTGCCGGACAGTCACATATTGTAATTAAACAAACGAATAACATACTCATGGTTCGGGCTGCGGACAAACCAGTTATTCAAAAAACGGTTGCATTGGGTGTTATCCGTGGGAGAGTTATCGATCAACAGCTAAATGATGTACTGCCTGGCGCGTCAATAGTTCAGAAAGGGACAAATCAAGGGACAACTTCTGATGTCAATGGAGAGTTTCTATTGCGTGTACCATCAGGTGAGGTAGAAATTGAAGTAAGCTATATCGGTTTTCAAAAATTTTCAGACTCTATTACAGTACCTGACAACGGAACGGTCAGTGTCGATTTCAAACTTACAAGTGACGTGACACAACTGAAGGATGTAGTTATCACCGGGGTACTGCAAGGACAACAAAAAGCATTAAATCAACAGCGAACTGCCGACAACATAAAAAATGTGATAAGCTCGGATCAAATTGGCCGGTTTCCTGATCCGAATGTAGCCGAAGCGTTACAACGTGTCCCAGCAGTAAATATTGAAAGAGACCAAGGTGAGGGACGCTACGTATTGGTAAGGGGTCTAGCCCCACAATTTACAAATGTTAGTATCAACGGAGAACAAATTCCCTCGCCCGAAGCTGGCGTGCGTTATGTCGCTTTGGATGCAATACCTGCAGATCAACTTTCATCTATAGAAGTAAGTAAAGCTATTACTCCTGACATGGACGGCGATGCGATCGGTGGATCTGTGAATCTTATCACCCGTACTGCGCAAACCGAAAATTTAAGCATCGCTACCTCAGCCCTGGTTGGATATAACAATATCAGTAGCAAAGCAAATTTGCAGGGGTCGCTCGAATTGAGCAAAAGGTTTTTCAACAACAAATTGGGTATTATGCTAAATTCCAGCTACTACGAAACTGAACGCGGGTCCGATGGCTGGGAAAGAGATGGCAACGACCTTGAACTTCGTGACTACGAATTAACACGAACGCGGCTCGGCATTAGCTCCACTATCGACTATCAGTTTAATAACAAAAATGAAATCTATTTTCGAACCTTATATAATAGATTTTCTGATCGGGAATTTCGGAGACGGTATGTGTTTATTCCCAATGCAGAGGATTCGCCATTTGAAGACCATGAGATAGGACGATTAACGAAAGACCGGCTGGAAAAACAAATTGTCACAAGCTACAATTTTGGTGCGAAGCACACATTTTCGAAAATTAATCTCGACTATGAAGTTTCTTATTCCGAGGCTATCCAGGATACTCCTTTTGATATCGAAGTTGGGAGTGTGGGTGAAGTAGATCAAATGTCAATCAACTACAATACTGATCCAAAATTTCCTTCCTTTTTAATAAACGATCTCCCTCACACTAATACGGGAAACGTTTATCTTGACAATACCATTTATGAATTTGATGAAGTAGCGATGGGCAATACGTATGCAAAAGATATCAACAAGACAGTAAAATTAAATTTGGGTATTCCTTATAAAGTTGGAATCAATGAAGGCCTTTTCAAGCTAGGAGCTAAAGTCCGGCTGAAAGAGAAAAGTTTTGACATCACGGAAAATGTATTTGGCTACACGGGATCTGAAGATCTCACCTTAAATCAATACGAGGGAGGAACTGTTGACAACAACTTCCTGGATGGACGATATATGCTTAAGGCAAATGCAGAACCTGAGAAATTTGTAAAATACTTTAATGCGCATCGTAATGAATTCGAACTATCGGTAAATGATAAACTAGTTACAGAAGCAGCGGAAGCGTACACTGCAGCTGAAGATGTTTATGCCGGATACATGATGACCAAGATTCAAATGAATAAGTTGTTGTTGCTGGGCGGCTTTCGTTATGAACATACAAAGGTAGCGTACCGATCATTTAATGTTTTGAATGAAAGTGAAATCATTCCTGAAAGCGGTGGGACCGACTATAGTTTCTTCTTACCCCAACTACATGCCCGATACCAAATTAGCAACAGTTTGAATCTTCGGGCGGCTATCACCAGAAGCTATGCACGTCCGAATTTTAGTGATATTGTTCCAGCACAGGAAATTAATGTAAATGAGGGCGAGGGGACAATAGGAAATTCAGCGCTAAAACCCGTGTCTGCAACGAACATAGATCTACTGGCAGAAAAATATTTTGGTTCAGTGGGTATTTTGTCGGGTGGTTTCTTTTATAAAAAATTGAATGACTTCATTTTTGCACGACGGTTTGCATCCACCCAATATCCCGGAAGCGAAGGGCAGGAGATAGTTTTGACGCAATCTCAAAATGGTAGTAATGCGAACCTTTTGGGCTTTGAAATTGCGTATCAGCAAAATTTAAAATTTCTACCCGGGTTTTTAAAGGGTTTAAGCATATACTCAAACTATACATTGACAACTTCATCGGCAAAAATTCAATCGCGCGATGATTCAAATCAGGAAGAGGAGATTCGGTTACCAGGTCAGGCCAAACATGTAGGTAATTTTGCATTGGGCTACGATCTGGGACGTTTCAATTTTCGGGTAGCTGCCAATTTCAATGGCGAATACTTGAGTGAAATAGGAGAGGATCCTGACGAAGATATTTTTGTTAATGATCGTGTGCAATTGGATGCGACAACTACCATCACATTCACATCCAAACTCAGATTGTTTGCCGAATTTCTAAATATCACAAATCAACCTTTTGAAGTTTACCAAGGCCAGGAATCTCGCTATATCCAACGGGAATTTTATTCCTGGTGGACACGCGTAGGATTGAAATTTGACCTATAAAAAAAGAACAATCCAATAATGAAAAACTATACAACTAGAATCTTTCTTTTACTTGCAGTAGCTACGATGCTCAGTTGCGCCGATAATTCCTTTGAAGAATATCCTAATGACGATGACTTTCCTTTTCAACTGGTACTCGATAGCGAGGCAGGCTCAGATCTTGCGGATGCTGAAGATCTGGATGTGGAAATTAAACTTGCCGATTATCTTCCCAACAGAAAGCTTCCCATTGGACCAGTTACATTAAAATATTCTATCACTGACCTGGAGGGTGATATGATTGGAAATGTTGTAATTGATAAAATAGTTTATGAAGTAGAATTGAATGATTGTACTTATGAACGTGAAATTGACTTTACCAGCGGAGCGAATGGTTTGACCGGCAGCATTAGCATAATGGCAGACGAGGATTTGGGATCGATACCAGAATCTTTCGAAATTATTTTTACACTTCCAGGCTTGGATGAAACGGAAGGCGGATTTAAAGTCGAATTTTCTGATCTTCAATCCTCGGAAAATATTCAATTGGGATTCCCAAATGTTTTTGAATACGAGGTCTTAGACAATGAAATTGCCGGCGAATGGGAAACAGAACTTACGTCATCCGAAGAGTTCGATAATTTTAAAGCAGTTTTTGGATCAATAAATCCCGAACTGGACAAATTGAATTTTGAGGATATCACAGGAAAAGTAAAAGCAGAATTTGAGTTTGAAGAAATGAAATTCATTCTTGAATTAATCGAGACGGAAGAAATTACCACCTGTGAAGATGGCGAGACTGAAACAGAAACAGAAAACAAAGTAATTGAGATCGAAACTGAATACGATGCAGAAGATGGAGAGATTGAATTTGAAGGAACCCATATCATATTAAATGATGAGGGTGCAGTAGAGGATGAATTGGACTTTATTATTAAAGCAGCGTATACTAACACTCCGGATGAAAAGATCACGTATAGTTTTTTTTCGGTGATTGATGAAGATAATTTTTCAGAAGGCGAGGAACTGTTCCGAAATGATAACGGCTTTTCATTCACCTTTGTAAAGGATTAAGGCTCTATGAAGATTTTTTTAGTACCCATACTTTGTTTTTTGTTTTCATGTGTTCCGACGAGAAAGCGGCAAATAGTTGAGGTTGATCCAAACATGGCTGTCAAACCAGTTATTATTAGTGATCCCGTTACTTATGATTCGGATGATCCGGCTATTTGGATAAATCCTACCGATTCAACGCAAAGCCTGATTCTTGGCACAGATAAGGGTGGTGATAAGGGTGATGGTTCGTTGTATGTCTTTGACTTAAAAGGAAAAGAAGTAAAAGCTAAAACGGTAAGAAACATTCAACGACCCAATAATGTTGACGTAGCTTATAATTTAGTTCTAAACGGAATTAAGACAGATATTGCAGTATGCACGGAGCGGAATACAAATTCCATTCGAGTTTTTCAATTGCCAGATATGCGACCTGTCGATAATGGTGGAATTTCAGTTTTCGAGAATGATACTTTTCGATCGCCGATGGGCCTAGCGTTGTACACAAACCCCACTGACGGCAAAACTTATGTTATTGTTGGCCGGAAGTCAGGGCCCACCGATGGAACATACTTATGGCAATACTTACTAGGGGATGATGGTCAGGGAAAGGTGAACGCGAAACTTGTCAGGAAGTTTGGACAATATAGTGGTAAAAATGAAATTGAATCCATCGCCGTCGATAATGAATTAGGCTACGTGTATTATTCCGATGAAGGTGTAGGTGTGCGTAAATATTTTGTCCATCCTGACAGTACAACGCGGGAATTGTCTCTCTTCGGATCAACAGGATTTGCGGACAATCACGAAGGTATTTCAATCTATAAATTTCGGGATGGCACGGGCTATATTTTGGTTTCCGACCAGCAAGCCAATAAATTTCACATCTTTCCAAGAGAAGGAACGAACGATAGCATTCATCACCATCCCTGCATTAAAATAATATCGAGTTCTACAGTCGAAAGCGATGGGAATGATGTCACTGGTGTTTCTCTACCAGGCTTTCCACATGGATTATTCGTGGCTATGAGTGAAAATAAAACATTTCAGTTTTATAGATGGGAAGATATAGCGGGCGACGATTTACGGAAAAATTAGAGTGAAGATTTCGGACTTCAGTATCAAATCCGATTATCAATATTTGTAGAAATAAGTCATTGCATAGAGATAGGAATCTATCTGATATCTGTCTTGCGATGATATCCTCAAACCTTACTTGCGCCTATTCGAGGTAAACTGGGGTCCTGCACCCTATGAAAATCTATTCCCCGAGATTTAGCTTAGACCGATTAGGAATTCGCTTCCCTTTGATTTAAGAAATTGCAGTCGTTTTCGATTGCTCACGGGGGTAAATGCACTAATAAAATTTCTCAAATATCTAACAAGCATTGCGGAATGCCATGGTTCCTCGAAATTGGAGGAAAAATAATCGGAACTGAACCTTATCTTATTCTTGAATGGCGAAGAATTATTCCCGGCAGATTAGTTGATTCTGGTTTCCAATTTCAGTATCCTGAGATTCAGAATTCATTGAATGATTTATTTAAGAGAAAATCATGACAGAATATGATGCCGTCATAGTAGGATCAGGTCCAAACGGATTAGCCGCGGCAATCACTTTGCAGCAGCAGGGACTTTCTGTTTTGGTTGTTGAAGCAAAAGAAACCGTAGGCGGTGGGCTGCGTTCTGCGGAGCTTACTTTACCAGGATTTACGCACGATATATGTTCAGCGATTCATCCGATGGCTGTTGGCTCGCCGTTCTTTAGTACGCTGCCATTGCAGGAGCACGGTTTGGAATATATTAATCCAACCTTGTGCGCTGCGCATCCATTTGATAACGGGGAGGCTGCTGTATTATCCAATTCGTTAACAGATACGATTAGGGGACTAGGCAACGATGGAGCGACGTATCAACGGATGATCGAACCCTTAGTTGCCAACTGGCCATCCATTGGACAAGATGTGTTGAGCCCACTTGGAATCCCTAAAAATCCCGTAGCTTATGCTAACTTTGGTTTGAAGGCCATTCAATCTGCTCATGGAATTTCAAAGCGATTTTCAACAGAAAAAGCAAAAGGTTTGTGGGCCGGAATGGCAGCGCATTCATTACAACCATTGACAAATATTGCTTCGGCCGCCATTGGCTTTGTATTGCTTACTGCAGGCCACCTTCGTGGATGGCCGATACCGAAGCGAGGATCTCAACAAATCGCCAACGCGCTGGCCTTGTACTTCAAAACGCTTGGAGGAAAATTCGAGACCAATTTTTATGTTAGCTCTTTAAAGCAGTTGCCTTCTTCGCGCGTGGTATTGCTTGATGTGACGCCAAAACAACTATTGCAGATTGCAGGACATAAATTTTCATCCGTTTATAAATGGCAGTTGAATCGTTATCGGTATGGTATGGGCGTTTATAAAATTGATTGGGCGTTAGACGATATCATTCCCTTTACGTCCAACGAATGCAAATCTGCGGGTACCGTGCATCTTGGAAATACCTATGAAGAAATTGAAAACTCCGAACAGTTAACTTGGAAAGGAAAACACGCTGAGAAACCTTTTGTACTGGTTGCGCAGCAAAGTTTGTTCGACCCTTCGCGTGCGCCCTCTGGAAAACATACGGCTTGGGCTTACTGTCATGTACCCAACGGTTCTACAAAGGATATGACTGAAATTATCGAAAAGCAAATAGAGCGGTTCGCCCCGGGTTTTCGCGAGCGTATTCTTTCGAAACATGTTTTGAATTCAAATCAACTGGAAAAATACAACCCAAATTATATTGGAGGAGATATCAACGGCGGGGCCATTGATATCGGACAGCTCTTCACCCGGCCTGTGTTAAGATTATCACCTTATCGAACTTCAGCGAAAGGTATTTACATTTGTTCTGCTTCTACTCCACCGGGGGGAGGGGTACATGGCATGTGTGGATATCATGCAGCAAACAGAGCATTGAAAGATATATTCAATCTGAAGGCTGCACCCTTATTCAACGTGATCCATCAAATCTAATAAATGCCGTAGCTTAACACTTATATATTTATGTCAAATACAATTCCTGTATCAGCGGAAAAAAATAAATTCACGTTGCACGAAGATTGGGCAGTGGTGGTCCTGGGATTTGTCATTATTCTCATTTCCGTTTTCGGTCTTATAATTCCGGTACCATCCTATTCATGGAAAAGTGGTGGCGAATTGATGCAGAAGGTCCTTACCCTGAATAATCTGTTGAGCGTTGGAGCCCAATTCTTATTTGTTTTTATTTTTTCAATTTTTGCGGCCATCCTTACAAACAAAGCCGTAAAAAATGTGATACTGGTTTTTCCTGTGGTGTATGCGCTAACCGTAATAGCACTCATTCTTGCAGGCAATAGCGAAGTAAAAGCACTAAACCTTGAAGCCGTTATTTTTAGCTTAGGGATCGGGTTGCTGGTAGGCAACGTATTTCATCTTCCTGAATGGTTTAGGGCGGCGCTTTCAACGGAGCTGTTTGTAAAGATTGGATTGGTGTTGCTCGGTACCGGCATCATTTTTTCTGATATCCTTAAAGCAGGATCCCTGGGTCTGGTGCAGGCGTTGATTGTAGTGTTAAGTGTTTGGTATTTTGCTTATTGGATATGTAAAAAACTGAAGGTCGATGAAGAGCTTACCATGATGATCTCAAGTGCGGTTTCGATTTGTGGGGTATCTGCAGCTATCGCTACGGCAGGCGCTATTAAGGGCGATACGAAAAAACTTTCGTATGTTATTTCCCTTGTGCTGATCACGGCAATACCGATGATGATCATCATGCCGTATATAGCAAAATATTTTAACTTTTCACAGGAAGTGACCGGTGCATGGCTTGGAGGAAGTATCGACACAACGGGTGCGGTAGTTGCATCTGGTACGCTGGTGGGAGAGACCGCGTTGAAAATAAGCACCATCGTTAAATTTTCACAAAATGTACTTCTTGGTCTGGCCGCTTTTGCGATCAGTATCTATTGGACCTATACAAACAAAGACAAAAAAGACAACAAAGTAGAAAAGCCAACACTGGGATTAATCTGGGAAAGATTTCCGAAGTTTGTTCTAGGCTTCGTCGCCGCGTCGCTTATTTTTTCTTTCTTGTTAAATTCCTCTGTTGTAAGCAATGTAAAGGATAGTCTGAAGAGTATCCAGACTTTATGGTTCGTACTCGCTTTTACGAGCATTGGACTGGAAACTAAATTTTCTGACTTGTTTAACTCAGCCAGTAAAAAACCACTATACGCTTTCCTGACAGCCCAATTTTTTAATATCATCGTAACGCTGATTGTTGCTTACTTTTTGTTTGGCTAAAGGGAAGTTTAGAGTTTCGGGTTTAGAGTTTCGAGTTTCTGGCTCATCGATTGACACTAGAAACCAAAAGTCAACTCTCCGAGGAGCATATCGAACCTTTGGGCGAGTTGCACGCGATCAGGCCGGTAACTCTAAACTCTAAACTCTAAACTCGAAACTCTAAACTCTAAACTAGTCCTTCTACATGAGTTACCTCATAGTGCTTCACCGTCGGATCGTACTGAATCATTAGGTCTTGAACTAGCTTCGGTACAACCGCGACATCAGTATCATTTCCAGCAAATTGAACAATAGTCTCAAGTGACCTCCACCTGGTTATGACCAGAAATTCAATACCGTTAGGATCCTCTCTCTGCAATATCTCAGCCGATATAAATCCATTCATGTTTTTTAGCGCTGGAAAAGTTTCCTTTTTCAAGTGATCAATGTATTCATTAGCACTTTGCTTTTTTGCAATTCCCGTCCAATGTCGTGAGATCATAGCGGCTTAATTTATCAGTGAAGTGTACTTCTTAGCGTTTAGAGTTTCGAGTTTGGAAGTTTAGAGTTTCGAGTTACCGGCCGATCGCGAGTAGCTTGCCCAAAATTTTGATATGCTCCTCGGAGCGTTCTGACTTTTTGTTTCGAGCCTCAAACGATGAGCCAGAAACTCGAAACCCGAAACTTTAGTAAGTCCGACCTGTAATTCCAAGCCAAGATCTGCTACTAACAGTAATAATCACTAAGGATATGAACTGGAAATTTCTGACAAAGAGAACGGAAAGCAAACCCAAATCCAAGCTACGTGAATGGCGTGAAGCAATTCTTTTTGCCGTAGTGGTAGCAACATTGATCCGCTGGGGAACTGTAGAAGCCTTTGTGATTCCAACACCTTCTATGGAAAATTCCCTGATGGTGGGTGAATATCTATTTGTTAGCAAATTGCACTATGGAGCGCGTACCCCGAGAACTCCTCTTCAGATTCCGCTGACGCATCAAAAGATATGGGGGACAGAGATACCTTCTTATCTCACTTGGATTCAATTACCCTCGTTTAGATTACCAGGTTTCAGCGAAGTGAAAAGGGAAGAGGCGGTAGTATTTAATGTGCCCGATCTAGAGATGAATGAAGGTGTCGAGCGGCCCATTGACCTAAAGACTTATTATGTGAAACGTTGTGTTGGAATTCCTGGCGATCGCCTCGTGGTGAAAGATCGCGAGCTTGTGGTCAATGGAAAAGCCTTGACCAAACCAGATAACATGAAGTTTAGTTACCTGATTACTGCAAGCGATGAGATTACAAAACGCAATCTCACGAAACTTGGAGTTGATCCCGATGATTATTACTTTCTCGGAAGAACAAAAGAAAGCAAGGCTATTTATAAGATGTTTCTTACCAGCGCCCAGCTAAAGAATGCCCAGTCTGCTTCTTTCATCCTTGACGTGGGTGACGATTACACGACGCACGATGGCCCCGATAATGATATTTTTCCTTCTAGTAGGAACAATTCCTGGAACGGGGATAATTATGGTCCGCTGACAATTCCAAAAGAAGGGATGTCGATTGAAATCAATGATTCGACACTTAACCTATACGGTGAAACCATCCGGTTGTATGAGCACCATAAAAATGTCGATGTAAAGAATAACACCTTGACAATCGATGGGGAAAATGTAAAAGTTTACACCTTCAAACTGGACTATTACTTCATGATGGGAGATAACCGGAATAATTCATTGGACTCCCGCTACTGGGGCTTTGTTCCGGCAGATCATATCGTAGGAAAACCGCTCTTCATTTGGTTCTCTGTAGACAAGCATGCAGACCTGTTGCATAAAATAAGATGGAATAGATTATTCAGTGTCATTAAATAAGTTGTAGGTGACGTTAAAAATAGTTCTCGCAAAGGGCCTTTAGAAGACAGTCCTTTGCGTGCCTCTCCTTTGCGGCCTTCGCGTGAACCTGACTTTAAAGACAGCAAAATCTGGAATTGCCTAGCCAGAACGGGTTGCTTAATTTTCTTTTACCTGGTCCTTTGAAAGTATAAATACGGTGCCAGCTGGATCCATAATCCAGTGCATGTCTTTTGGGATCTCTTCAATTTCATCGCAAGGCAGAATTCCCTTTGTTGCCAGAAAAGTTGTAGC
This sequence comes from uncultured Chryseolinea sp., assembly GCA_964484845.1. Classification (GTDB taxonomy): domain Bacteria; phylum Bacteroidota; class Bacteroidia; order Cytophagales; family Cyclobacteriaceae; genus Chryseolinea. Next base: position 12,412 of record CAZAHL010000178.1, read on the forward strand.
GCTTTCTACATTCGATGTTTTTAGTTCAAGCCATACCTCTGAGTGTGTGTAATTATCAACACAGTCTAGCCAGACTGTATTTGGACCGAAGACAACACTATGCGTTTGGGAAACAGTTGGATTAGAAATCGGTTTTTCCTCAACCTTTAGCTTTAAGACATCTCTATAAAATGCGACGCTTTGATCGTATTTACTTTTAGGAATTTTGATAGCAATATTTATTCCCCCTGAAAATTCGTTGTTCATAAGTTATTAGTTAAGACCAAAATTTTTATTTACCATAGAATTAACGGGGAAACAAAATTTAGAGTTACGACGCAGCTAAAATGTTCGTTGCACCCGGTGACCAAAGCTTACTATCGTTGAGAAAAAAAGGATCTTAAGTCATTGTAAGTGGGACGTGGTTGTGTTCGATGTTTGAAGTTAAAGGTTTGAGGTTTCGGCCCGCTTTATATGCACGTTGCATTAATGTAACCAACCTTCTATGCTCGGTGCAGAGGCCGTTCTTGACCGTCATTGTAAGTGGAGCACCTTGGGCAAGGAAAAAATTGGGTTATGACGGTTGTGTTCGATGTTTGAAGTTTCAGGTTTGAGGTTTCGGACTGCCTTATTTGCACGTTGCATTAATGTAACCGACCTTCTATGATGCAGAGGCCATTCTTGACCTTCATTGTAAGGAAACTTTAATAGGGCTAGCTCCGTTCGGGTATAAACTTGTTTTTTCAAGGGAACAAACTAGCGCTAAGGTAGGCAATGAGATGACGATTCTCTTTTACTATAAATCGTTGACTGAAGGGGCCACGATTAACCTTTAACATTTCACGATTAACTTAACTTACTAGCATTTTGTTAAATATTAAATCATACCCATGTTAACACAAAAACACTCATTTGATGTCATCGTTGTCGGTGGAAGTTATGCAGGACTTAGCGCTTCGTTGGCATTGGGTCGCTCGCGTCGGAACGTATTAATTATTGATTCCGGAAATCCGTGTAATGCCCAAACGCCTCATTCACATAATTTTCTAACACAGGATGGCAAAACACCACTTCAGATTGCACGTCTTGGAAAAGAGCAAGTGCTGATGTATCCAACAGTGTCCTATGATCAGGACCTGGTTGTTAGCGTGCATAAAGAGTTTGACCAATTTCATGTACACACTGAATCCGGAAAGTCCTTTTCGAGTCGTAAACTTCTGCTGGCAACGGGAATTAAGGACGCCATGCCGGACTTAGAAGGATTTAAAGCCTGTTGGGGAATTTCGGTTTTGCATTGCCCATATTGTCATGGCTATGAGGTTCGCGACACAACGATAGGGGTATTGTCGAGCGGTAACGAGGCCATAGAATGGATTAAAGTACTCCAAAACTGGAGCAAGGATCTTATTTTATTCACCGATGGTGGTCCGGCCTTTTCAAACGAACAAACTGAATTTTTAAGTAAATTATCCATATCCATAGTAAAGTCACCGCTAAAGTCACTGATCCACGAAGGAGGTTATTTGAATGGCGTGGAATTAATGGATGGAACGTTCATTTCTTTAAAAGCAATTTTCGCCCGAGTTCCTTTTACTCATGTTACCGATATTGCAAATCAACTAGGTTGTGCCTTCGCAGACAATAATCTTATCAAGGTCGATGAGCTAGGTAAGACAAATGTAGAAGGCGTATATGCAGCCGGGGATAACAGTCAGCTGTATCGCAGTGTAAGCTTAGCAGTTTCAAGCGGTACAAAATCAGGTGTGGGTATCAATAAGGAATTGATTGAGGCCGACATAAATAAGTTGATCTCCGCTTATTCATTGAATGTGGCCTGAGACAATTAGAAACACATATCTTAATCGACTGCTTCTTGAGTGATTCCGGGTTCTTGTGACGGAATCAAAGGGCGCCTTTAATTTTATTACAATTATCAATCGATTGCTCCAACGTTGTAGCTTACATGTAATAATTATAATGCGCATGTCGTCACGAAGAGTTTGAAAAAAATTTATATTTACTTAACACGATGAACAAGTGATGTTGGATCCCTAGGGTGTGTAGGAAAGAAATAAAATATATTTTCCCCTTAAAACTAAATAAGTTATGGCATCACAAATCAGCAGAAGATCCTGGATTAAGCAAACCGCACTCACCACCACGGGATTGGTTGCCGGAATGGGTTTAACAAATAATGCCAAGGCAAATCCTGCTTTTGGCATGAAGCCTTATAAATCACAGTACAATCTCTTGGAGAATTATCATATAGCTCCTCCCGATATTGAAAATCTCAAGGCCCGTTTATTGGCGAACGAGAACCCTTGGGGTCCGTCGAAGAAGGCGGTAGCTGCCATTGCTGCCAGCGCATCGAAAGGTAGCCGGTATGTCTACAGCAGCTCTCTCAAGATGGTAGATATATTGGCGGCGAAAGAGAATGTATTACCGGAAAATATTTTAATTGCTCCCGGCTCTACCGATATTCTCGAAAAAGTAGCCTTTGCGCTTTGTATGAAAGGCGGGAATGTCGTA
>CAZAHL010000179.1:0-14733 GCA_964484845.1 uncultured Chryseolinea sp.
TATGCCCGGTGTAAGTAGAGGGGGAACAGGTGTAGCTCCTTCTTTTATCCTTTAAGGTAATCAGATTAAAGTGTCATTAACACACTAGTCACCTTGAACGAGTTTTCGGTACTAACGGCAAAAGATTGAACGTTCATAAAATTCTTAAGAAAAATATTCCACAGAAAAAGAATCGTTTTCCCCTTATGCAGGTCATTTTGGAGGATTTATGAGGGATTTTGCTGATAAATTTTTGTTTTCAATAAGAGGTTGATTGGAAAAAAGCTGGATGCAAAATTGACAATACAGCGTGGGGATGTGATAAAAATCTTTCGAACAACCAACCTCGATCATTGAATGTAAACCATGATAAATCTTTATTTGTATAACTTTAATCCAAGAGACGTTATGAAAAACCATGACTTGTTATCCGACAGCACCACCAACAATTATCCATTAAAAAAATTGGCTGAAAAACTGGTTTCCAATCTAGAAGGTGTAAACCATGCTATGAAAAACTTTGGCAGGGAATCCGGCGGGAATGCCAGATTAGGGGTGAATATTGATTGGTCTAAAGGGACCATAATCCTAGAATCTAACAGAAGATATTAAGCGTCCTTGATCCATCGCGTCGCTTGCACATGGCAAGTATTAAAATTTTATCACGCAAATGAATCGTTGGCTAAACATTTGAGATTCCAGAAAAGCATTTCTTGTTGCGTGACAAGGGAATGGCCCTGGATCATACCATCATTTCAGTTTCTTGGACAAAAAAGTTGAATTCCGGCATTGAACCGGAATTCAACCTTGCTTTTAGTCATGTCCTTCAATCTTCACGATTTTGTTATACAGACCTAATAAAAGGAACGGTGCTGCCCACTGTCCTACAAATAAGGCAAGGTGATCCTTCTTTAGAAGCTTTAAAAGTAAGAGACGTTGCCATCGCACCAACAGCACTCCATAAAAATAAATCAGAAGGCAGTTTTGCAGTTTGGGTTTCAATAGCTTTTGCAACTTTACCCTCGTTGTGATCCGGATTAAAATTTGACACCTTAGATTTTAGATCTTGTTCAAGCGTTCAGTAGCCATAAAATTTTTTGTTTAATGTTTTAATTAGATTAGGAATGCAGCTTTAGGAAATCGTCCTCAATCCTGGCATTCTTAGAATATGAAGTAAATTTTATGCCTCCATTTTAAGGGCGTTTCAGTTATGTAGTCGCTCTTTGATGTAACATCATTTCTACAACGCTTTTATTTTGTTGAATATGTTCCGCAAGATTAGGATGACTCCAAATCCCTGGCCTATTCTTATTTACTGGAAACTGTTTTCAATGACTTTAGTCAGCAGTTGGAAGCAATTTTTTAATCGCTTCCTCCATTTCATAAAACGCTTTTTTTTCTTTTTGATTGATATCCTGTTCAAAGTATTCATTCTTCACAGCATCAATTCTTTTTGTTGATAGCACTATGCCTTTAGCTGAAAAATAACTCTTAATCTTTTGAAGGAGGTACGGATATTTGTCTGATTCTAACTGGACGTCGATCATTAACTTTTCGTCGGTCACTGTAGCTATGAATTGTTTTAGGATGTTTGACCGGACCGGGTAGTTAAGGATAAAAGTTTGTATTTCGTCTCCTGTATTGAGTGTGAGTCTGTGTTTTATCATGGTACTATATTAATTTATTTCTATCTAGAGGCGCAATATTTTTAGTTAGTTTTGGTTTAGCTCTTTCCACATCCTTGGGATGACAATGAAACATTTCGTTAAACGATTTATAAAAGTAAGAGCGACTGTTAATCACGAGTCTCACGCCCTTATAAAACAATATCCCTTGAAAAAGGATCCCTTTGGATGGTTCAACTAACCAGAAAACAAGACACGACATTAGCTTTTCGCTTTTTGCTTTCTGCTTAAAGCCCCCAACAAAGGTGGCCATTCCCCTGCTAGTAAACTTAATTTATTTGTACACCCGGTTGCATTATGTCCTCTCCGTTCTCCATTCGCAGTTTATTTATACAGGCAGCGCATTATAAAAAGCATACTGACAGTCAAAGGGGTATAATGATTACATTGCGTCATGCAATTGAACGATATCGGTTGCATTCACCTTTATGCAAAATATATCTGTTGTTGACCTGGCTAAACGATTTAAGGAGAATCCGCTGCTTATTCCGAGGGATATCAAGCCCAGCGCGGAGGAAATGACGGTTGAATGTCTTTTAAATCCCGGCGCGTTCCGGTATGACAAAAAAATATGGTTGCTCATTCGTGTGGCAGAGCGTCCGATGCAAAGGGAAGGATATGTAAGTCTCCCTATCTACAATCAGGAGGGAGAGATTGAGATACTCCAATTTGATAGGAATGACCCACAGCTTGATTTTTCTGATCCACGGGTAATTCACTACAAAGACAAGGATTATCTCACCACCCTGTCGCATCTTCGGCTGATGTGCAGCGATGATGGAAAGAAATTTTACGAACCGGAAGGTTATTCTCCTATCGTTGGTAAAGGCCTTCTGGAATCGTATGGAATTGAAGATTGCCGTGTCACAGAAATAGACCGGGTATTTCACCTCACTTACACGATGATTTCGCCGTATGGTGTTGGCGTTGGCCTGATCCAGACTCGTGATTGGAAGCATTATGATCGCAGAGGCATGATCTTTCCACCACACAATAAGGACTGCGCCATTTTTGAAGATAAGATCAAAGACAAGTATTATGCTTTACACCGCCCCAGCAGCGCACAGCTAGGGGGGAATTATATATGGATCGCTGAATCACCAGATCTTTTGCATTGGGGTCATCACAAGTGCATCGCTACTACTCGCAAAGGCATGTGGGATAGCGCACGCATAGGAGCTGGTTGCTCACCTATTCGGACGCCAAGTGGTTGGCTCGCCATTTATCACGGTGCAGACGAGAACCATCGATATTGTCTTGGCGCTCTCTTGCTGGATGTCAAAAACCCCTCGCAAGTAATCGCGCGGAGCGAGTTTCCAATTATGGAACCTTCCGAAAAATATGAGCTTTCAGGATTTTTTGGAAATGTTGTTTTTACGAATGGCCACATCGTTAACGGCGATACGATTCGACTTTACTATGGTGCGAGTGACGAAGTAATCTGCGGAGCAGAATTGTCAATACAGGAAATACTAAGTTCTCTTTTATCAAAATAAAATTTCTATCAGGACAAGTCGTTTCCAGCCTACTTGTACCACATCCTTATGACACACTAAACTCCGTGTGCTTCCTCTCTCTGATGGAACACGAGGTTGATCTCTACGATGCGGTCACACACGACTACCTTGTGCGAGATACTGAAGCCAAATCTTCTCGATTGCTCGTGGTGTTGCCCGCAGAGACTGAAGTAAAGATTAATGATGGTAAGTATATGACGAATAATAAAGTAGTGACCTATAGTCAACTCAAATCCGATAAAATCCCGAGTGCTGTGAAAAATGAGAATGTATTATTTTCTTTCCGGGTTACGCTCACGGTTGGCGCACAGGCTCAACTCACCACACGCTAGATTATTCAAAAATTATTTTCAATTGATTGGCCCAAAAAAAAACACCATTAGACTGTGCTAATGGTGATCTTTCAGGCAAGCCATTTACAGTATTCCTATAATGACTTGAAGTTCTTTTATCGTCATACCCAGTTTAACCTCGAGTATACTCAACATTTCATTTTTTTTTGTTGCGTCAAAATTCAAATCATCCTCTGTCAATTTGGGGAAAGATGCTTTGAGTTTAGCTTTTTGTGCTTCCCATTCTAAGCGCTGGGCGGCGGAGGCTTTTGTAGCTATCATGCTTTCGTTTTAGCGTAAGACATTTGTGTTGATCAAAACTGATCAACCTATAATATCGAAATAACACACACTTGCTACTTCTATTCAATCAGCTATGAAGATAGCCAATTCGCTTTACATTACTATTAAAAACTTATGAGTAGCCACTTATTGTTAGGAATGATGGCCATTGGTACCTGTAGCAACTCTTCTTCGAGGGTAAGAATCGACAAGTAGAACTACTTTATCGATTGCATTAAATTGCTCTTTCGCAGACTTGGACCCTACTTTGAATGCACTTTGTTTGAGATTATTTAAGAATAGTGCCATACTTGGTGATTCCGCATCCAAGTATCATTATGAAAAAATATCTAATCCTCTCCATCCTGATCAGTATCCTATTTACTCATACTGCTGGATCAAGAATTAATCAGACCGACTATGAAGTTCCATACCCGAAAGGGTATCGAAGATGGACTCATGTGAAAACAAAAATGGTGGGTCCAAAAAGTGTTGAATTTAATGTGAACGCTGGTCTTAACCATACCTATGCCAACGCTCTTGCAATGGATGGCTATCTCACCGGGCAATTTCCGGAAGGGTCAGTCGTAATCTTTGACGTGATGTCGGTAAAGGATGACAGCGTACATTTCAATACTGAAGAATGGAAACGAAAACGTATTGATGTAATGATCAAAGACAGTATCAAATACGTGGCGACAGGAGGGTGGGGCTACGGACAATTTTTAGAAGATAGTAAAATTGGCAAGGTGTTAACCCTTGAAGCGAAAACGAAATGTTTTACTTGCCATACCTCTCAGAAAGACTTTGTATTTAGTGAATTCAGAAATTGACTTTGTTAATTAATTTTTCAAAAAATATTCTTCGATAATCTAAACAAACATTTCGCCTTCCAAAACAATGACTGCATTGCTCGTAATTAAAATTCTATTGGAATCTAGTATTTCAATTTTCATGGAGCCTCCACGTTTTGATGCTTGATAGGCCATGAGAATGTTTTTATTTAGCCTCCCACCCCAATAACTGGATAAAATTGTGTGCGTGGCTCCTGTAACTGGATCTTCATTTATACCAATCCATGGGCAAAAACAACGAGATATGAAGTCAAACTTAGGATCATCAGATGGTGAGGTGATCACAACTTCTTTAATATGATCGGGTGCTCTGATAAGCGCGGCATAGTCGGGTACTACACTTCGGACCGAGTTGGGTGATTCAGAAACAATTAAGGCCATATGCAGGTCCGTGTTGAATCCGCAGTACGAGATATCCGTAAGTTGAAGCGCACTTAAGAGCCTTGCGCTAGGTGTAAACTCAATGAGGTGGTACAATGGAAAATGCATACTTACCTGTCCATTTTCCTGGTATGCATTAATCTCAAGGTGATGACTCGTGGTAAAAATTACATCTTTAAGATCAAAGCGAGTTAATAACAATTTACAACTGGCCAGTGTGGCATGACCACAGAATGATACTTCCGTTGTTGGGGTAAAGTAACGGATGGTATACTCATTTCTACGAACAGGTTTTATAAAAGCTGTTTCCGATAAATTGAGCTCGGCTGCGATATTCTGCATAGTCTCCACGGAAAGAGATTCTTCAAGCAAACAAACACCCGCAGGATTTCCTTTGAACGATTCTTCTGTGAAAGCATCAATAATAAAAGTCCGAATCTTTTTCATAAGTAACTTCCCTTACGCATAATCGTGTAGCAAGGTTGTCTAAATAATAATTCCAGAAATAAAGGTTTAACAGGTAACGATTGTTAGGTCAGAAACTAATTTGCTTGTAGGTTTTGAGGCAACTTCACTGTAAACGTGGAGCCGACTTCTACTTCACTTTTAAACTCTATAGTACCGTTTAATTTGTCAACAGATCTTTTTAAGATGTAAAGCCCAAGTCCTGTGCCAGTTGCATTTTGAGTAGCGCGAAAAAACAATTCAAAAATCTTCGATTGATGTTTTTGTGGAATGCCCTGACCGTTGTCTTCAACCTCAAGAATCAGCCAGGCGTCTTCATATCGCACGGAAATTTTGACGTAAGGGTGAGAGCCTCTGGAGTATTTAATAGCATTTTCAATGAGATTTTGCAGAATCGCATTTAGGAGCGTCCACTCGGAGTAAAATTTAATTCCGGGTTGAATGTTTTTTACAAAAGAAACATTGGTAAAATTTTCGAGACTGTCAAAGGATCCGATGCATTCATCAATTACTTTATGGAAATCAATCAGTTCTTTTTGAAGATCCGTACGGTTTAGTATGGTAAGATTCGTCAATCCGGTAATGATGTTATTCAAACGTTCTGCCTGTTGGTGTTGCTTTTCAATATAATCCAGAGCCTGTACATCTTTAACATCGATCTTTGCTAGGAAGGATAGGCTCAGCAACGATGATATAGGACCTCTCAGATCGTGTGAGATACGATAGAAAAATGAATCCAGCTCGGCATTTTTGTTTTCGATTATTTCCGTTTGAAGTTTGTTGGTTTCAAGCGTGGTTTGTAATTCTTCATTGGTTCTAGAAAGCTGTTCTGTACGAATAGCAACTTTTATCTCCAGCTCCTCCGTTGCTTCCTGCTGAACCTGCAATGCAAGCATCTGGGCTTCCTCTTTTTCCTTTTTTAACCGGCGAAACTGATCACCCAATGCAAAAGCGATGATAATGGTTTCTAACGTAGCGCCAATTTCAACAAAGTGAGTGGTCCAAAAATTAAAAGGCAGAAAACCACTGTTTCGCAGGGTTAACAATAGACCGCCGATAAGGTAGATAGCCCACGCAGCAATAAAATAGTTTGCAATCCTATTGCCATTTACACTACACGTAATTCCAGTCGCCATGTATAATATGGTCGCGATCGAGATCAGATTGTTACCTGCCGACGAGACAGTTCCGGTAGCGATCAGGATAGAAGCGAGGACCCCCAGAGGAATCAATGAGACCAATGCGTAATACATGAATTTACTGTATTGCTTTACTTCTAAAAACCGGATGGTAAAGACAGAAAGAAATATAACAAGCACGCCAAGGGATAATCTGCCGGCGTAGAAATTAATTGTAGGATTTTCGGGCCATAGAAATTTACTGCCATATCCCGATGCTGAGGAAAAAATAAAAAAAGAGCATACGATGGTGCAAATGTATAACAGATAATTTTTTTGCTTTATGCTTACGTAAATAAAGAAGTTGTAAAAAAACATGACGAATAAAATCCCAAAAAATATCCCATAGCCTATATCCTCACGGCGAACTTTTTCATTAAATTTTTCTCTTTCCATTGCAAAAACAGGAAACGTTTTAGGGCTCCGGCCTGCAATTCTAATATACACAGTGCTGCTTAAGTCGCTTCTGAACTCCAGCGGTAAAACGTGACTTGTGTGGGATATTTCCCGGGCGCTGTGCGGTATATAATGGCCCGATTGTGAATGATGCCAAGCGCTGTCAGTACGCAATTGATAGAAGTCAACATAATCTAAAAAGGGTGCAGGAATCTCTAGGTACCAGTGGGTGCCGGTTGAAATACTTTTAGTATTTATCTTTAACCAGATAGCTGATTTAGTGTACCCAAAGGTGAGGCCCTTGCTTTGTTGAAATCGACGTTGGATCTCCGGCTTTACTATTTGGTTAATTGAAATAGCCTCCGTCGAATCCATAAAGATTGCCACATGGCCATCCAGTCTGTACGTGGTTGTGGTATCCGACAATAGAAAATGCTTTTGGCTAAAGCCACTCGTATTTAATAGCAGAGAGAGTACCGCAGCTGTAAAAATAATTGAAATACGCATTACGAAGCCAAAAACACAATTTTCCTTAAAAATAGCAAAATTGGCAGCAGTCCTTGTTTAAAGGCTGAGGAATTCTGCTAACCGCCGTTTTTTGCTATTTCTTCCACAACTTGTCATTTACAATTTTTTCGATGACGTGTTCGCGAAAATTCCTACTAATAGGTATGCGGGTGGACTGAATGCTGATCTCGTGTTTTTCAATACAATCAATTTTTGTAATGTTTACGATAAAAGATTTATGCACTCTTATAAAGGATCCATTTTGCAAATTCTGCTCAATATCTTTCAAATTTAACAGGGTCATATACTTGCCCTTTGTTGTATAAATCCGGACGTAGTTTTGCATGCCTTCGATGTACAAAATATCGTCAAAGAATATTTTTTCATATTTGCTTTCACATTTAATAAAAAAATAACCTTTCGCCTCGGTGCCAATTGCTGTATGTCCGGAAATCAATTGAAAGTACTCCTTGGCTTTTTTGACTGCCTGAAAAAAGCGATCGAATGTGATGGGCTTAAGAAGGTAGTCAAGTACGTTTAATTGAAAGCTTTCGAGGGCATAGCTGGGATAGGCTGAAGTGATGATAACGATTGGAGGGTCTTTTGTTATTTTTAAGAATTCCATACCATTCATCTTGGGCATTTGTATGTCAAGAAAGATAAGATCAACTTTAACCTCATCCATTACTTTGGTAAGTGAAATAGAGTTTTCACAAATCCCCACCAGTTTCAGAAAATTTATCTCCCGCACATAGGTGTTCAGGCCTTCTCTGGCCAAGGGTTCGTCATCAATAATTACACAATTCATTATCGCATCCATCCGTTTTCCAATGTTATCTAAGCGCTTTTAATAATAATCGGTTCAGCTTCCAAAATTTCGGAAAGTGTGAGTGTTAACTCCACGTCAAAGCTCGTCTGGTCGTGTTGAATGTTCAATTGGTATTGGCCCGCATAAATGAGATCCAATCGCCGTTTAACATTTTTTAATCCTATACCACCGTAACTCACCACGTCAGTTGATTTTATAGAAGACACACTATTTGAAATTTTAAAATGTAAAGTTGAACCATTCATGCTGAGATGGAGTCGAATCCAATTTGGCCTGTCGGTATGGGTGGATACATGTTTAAATGCATTCTCTGTAAACGTAATCAGCAAAAATGGCGCAATTGCCAAATAGTTTGTGGTTTGGGACTCGATTTCTATGCGAATTTCCAGGCTGTTATTGTGCCTAAGCTTTTCCAACTCGATAAAACTTTCCAGGTAAGTCACTTCGTTACGCAGTGGAATTTGTGTCTCATTGCACTCGTATAACTGATAGCGCAAAAGATCGGAGAACTTAGCCAACGAGTTCGATGCCTTCGCCGGATTTTTATGGATCAGAAAAAAAATTGAGTTGATCGTGTTAAAAAGGAAATGTGGATTGAATTGGGACCTTAAAAATTTTAACTCCGTTTCCAGTTTTTCTTTCTCCAGAGCCTGTTGCCTCCGTGTACTCTGAATCCAATTCTTTGTTAATTTTATGCTCATTGCCAGGGTCATGCTGGCGATACTCGATGGCAGGGCATTGAGAAAACCTGTGGGTGGAAAATCTTCAGGTTCTATTTTGAAGAGGTCATAAAATGAACGATCTGATATCCACGCTGCAGTATAATATCCCATTACAATAAAGGCAGAACTTAAAAGAATGGTTAAGACGAGGTAAACTGCGTATTGATTTAGTTTTCCTTTTTCAAGAAAACGAGGGATGAGGTAATAAAGATTGAAGTAAACTGCTATAGCCTCAAAAAGGACATAGGAAATATATTTAACCGAGTAAATAGAAAATAAGATCGTATTCGCCGCTGCCAGGGCATTGCGGGTAGACAATGCCCAATAGAAATAATGATATAAGCACCAAAATGGAATATGATAAAGCTTGTACTTGAATATCCAGTTGTTTTTAAAGGAAGGATGAGACGCAACTTGCATAGTAAGTTTCGAGTTTTGAGTTTCGTGTCTCGAGTTGTGGAACTCCAAAGTTTCGAATGATACTCGACACAATATAATAAATCAGTAGTGAAAAGTATCTTTTAGTTCGATAGGATATTGAAGCTGCTTGCAATTGGCAAATTATTCAAAATCGTTCGATATTCCTTTAACAATACATCAACGGAGTATAAAAATTGACAACATGTGGCAATCGAAGGATAAAAGGAATTCCTATGTTAGCATATAAAAGCGGATAGATCGTTACAGTAAGTTGCGAGTTTTGAGTTTCGTGTCTCGAGTTGTGAAACTCCAAAGTTTCGAAGATGTAGCTTTTTTAGGATTCAGGATAGGATAGTCATATTTGAAACTTACCAGAATGATTAATTTTAAGGCTAAGATTTACAAAGTAGTTATCAACACATGCGTCGATGTACCGGCAGCCGTTACCAAAAAAATGGTAGCAATGAAAGGATACATTAAAGTAAAAGGGGCGATCAACGATTTTAATTTCATAAAGACATTGGTTCCCGTAAAAGGAGGTCCTTATCGTCTGTTTGTTAATATGCAGATGCTAAAAGGATCTGCGTCTGAAATTGGCGATACCGTTAATCTCAGCATTGAGCAAGATTTTAGAAAAGTAAAAAAAGATTATCCTATGCCGCCCAGTTTGCAGCAGCAATTAAGAGAGAAGAAGCTGCTGAAGGATTTCAACAAACTGACTTTGTCCAGGAAAACTGACATATTAAAGTATTTAAGCTTTATCAAGACAGACGATACGCTACAAAAGAATATTTCTAAGATTATTAAAAAACTTGAGGCTAAGGAAAAAACGATTCGAATCCCTTAGTTCTTTTATTATATCACTATTGTGCCATGAAAAAAATATTGAAACGGATTGTTGTCGTTCTTGCTGTCTTAGGTATTACATTTTTAATAGTCGCTGTTGCAGTTGTCTACTCCAGTGTTGCTGATACAATGGAAATTAAAAATGAAATTCCACCTTTTAAAAATACACTACCTATCATAAGGCTTGATTCCCAGGTCTTATCACCTGATTCCATTTCAGCGTATGTAAGTGCGTTGATGGACAAGGCAGACGTTCACGGTTTGGCGATTTCTATAATCAATAATCATGATCTTGTCTATCAGCATTATTTCGGTTATAAGGATAAACAAAAAGAGCAACGCTTTGAACCGGGCTCGATTTTTTATGGAGCTTCTTTTAGCAAGACAATCTTTGCAGACATTGTATTGCAACTCATCGATGAAAAGGTACTTCATCTGGACACGCCGTTATACACTTATCTTGAAAAACCACTGTATAACTACCATACGAATTCGTTTCAGCATTTATTCGGCGCCAATTTTATTGATTATTCGAATCTTGAAACGGATGATCGATACAAAAAGTTTACTGCACGGATGTGCCTGAGTCATACCACGGGATTACCCAACTGGAGATGGTTAGAGCCCGATAAAAAAATAAAAATTAAGTTCGAGCCAGGAACACGATATAGTTATTCCGGTGAAGGAATGTTTCTGTTGCAATTTGTGATTGAAAAAATCACCCGAAAAACGTTTGAAGAAATTGCTGCTGAAAAGGTATTTCGGCCTTTGAGTCTGTCAAGGAGTAGCTTTGTGTGGCAGCGAGCTTATGAAGGTAACTATGCTGTAGGGCACGACGCTTATGCAAGAAATCTTCGGATACCAAAGCAGAATGTTGCAAATGCGGCTGGATCTTTATCTACTACCCTCGAAGATTACACAGTTTTTTTTAAATCTGTTTTACAACAAAAAGAAAATCGCCACCAGTGGATGATCACTCCCCAGATCAGGATTAAATCGAAACAGCAATTTGGTCCTAACGCTTTGGTTGATGTCGATGATAACGATACGATTCGGTTATCGTACGGTCTTGGTTTTGGACTTTATGAGACTCGGCACGGTAAAGCATTTTTTAAAGAGGGACATCTCGAGGGATGGCAACATTATGCAGTTGGCTTTCCGTCGCAGGGCATAGGGCTTGTTGTAATGTCAAATAGTGATAATGCAGAAAGTATCTTTAAAGAATTAATAGAATTTACACTGGGCAACAATTCCACCCCATGGTTTTGGGAAGGATATATTCCTTACGACTACAAATGAGGGAAGGATGTTAGCGGTGTGGTATGCGTTTTTAGTGGCTAACCGCAATTTGAATCGAGATTTAGAATTAGTATCTGTTCACAAGAATCCTAATAGACAAATTCAAACCAGCATTTCGGAATCAATGGATGCTGGTTTGAATCTATACCTCTATTCTTTTCTAGCTGTGTGAGGGATACAGCGTGTGTGCCGCTTCTCCTTCCTGCCTTAGTAACTTGTGATAAGACACATAGGAGATCGCAAGAACGAGTAGCACGATGATTGGGAAAAATACCTCTGGGCCTAGACCAAATATTGCTCCGTTGCTAACCGAAGCTGCTATAAAGTTAAAGGTGAACCCAGCGTAAGCCCATTCTTTAAGTCGGCGTGAAAACTGGGGTACGATTAATACCACTGACCCTGATACTTTAAAAACTGCCAGCATGGTTGCGAAGTATGCAGGATAGCCTAGCTGACGAATTCCTTCGCGCGCCATTTCAGTGTGTGATGTGAGGGCAGGCATTACACCTTCAAACAGGAAAATAAGTGTGGTGGAAATCCAAAAGATGATTTTATACTTTTTCATAGTCGTTATTTTTGGTGATTGTTTAACTGATTACTGATACAAACCTAAGAGGTAATCTTTGAAGTAAAGGCCTGCTAATACGACGAACTACGGGTGTGTTTGCGACAATTGAGAGATACATTTGTGTTTGCTAAAATATTCAGGAAACTTCCGTCGCCGTATCACCTTCCTATCTTGTTCGCAAGTTTGTTGGCACGCTCATAGCAAATTCTTATGCGATGGTTATTCATTAGAATAATAATCCTGATTATCTTAAATTGTTTCGTTTACACGGTTGAGTAACTGGATAACGAGTTCAACAATTAAAATGACTGCAAAAGAATTTAAAACACTTGCTCTATCTTTCCCCGGAACGGCAGAGGCCCCGCATTTTGACAGGACAGCCTTCAAGGTTGTAGGTAAAAGAATCTTTACCACGCTGCATGAAGAAACTGGAACGGCGAATGTTAAATTAACGCCTGTTGACCAATCTGTATTTTGCTCTTATGATATAAAGGTCGTGTATCCTGTTCCCAACAAATGGGGACTGCAGGGATGGACAACGTTTGAATTAAAAAAAATCCCAAAAGAATTGATGCTCGATGCCTTGGACACCGCTTACAAAGATGTGATCAAGCCAAAACCAAAGAAGAAAGGGTAAATGAGATTTGGAAACATCCTTACGTGTTACACATTCAATACTATTGCCCAATAACAATAAATTGTTTTGCTCCAGCGGAGCATCCTGTTTATAAAAAGATAATAATTTATTGACGGTGGCTCCGTAGGTGCCTCCTAAAATTCTATAAACTCAGATAGGGACTTCTTCTCATTAGCCAATTTTGAAAAATCTTAATATTCCTGTTTAACGATTTTCTTAAGGATGAATTCATTGATTCAGAATTTTTTTTACTACGGCGGTGATTTGTAGTAACTCTCTAGGAGGCTCCTACGGAGCCTGAATTGTCGATTTTATTTTGGCTATAAACAGGGGGCTCCGATGGAGCCGAGAATCAAGAGTTACTATAAATGGTTTCATCTTCCTGGGTTATGAACTTGGGTTTTATTTACTCCGACACCTAGGTACATGGCGCGGACGCAGAATTTAATTTAAAATTTATTTACGGTAACAGGACGGTTTAACTAATCCGCGTAGGGATACTATCCAATGGATTACATACGGAAAGTGATCGAACATTAAGACAACAAGATAGTGATTCCATAATGAACAATAGGCATGGGGTTGCTAATCATAAAATTGGACAAAAAATGCAAAGAAATTACTTGGAAAAGAGGTATACTCCTTTTTCTAACGCAATACCGTTCCGCCAATACTTAAAATTAGGTCTTCACCAAAATATTGAGCAGGGGTAAAGTATCCCGGTCGGACTTCGTGTGAGAGAATTTTTTCGGCAATGAGAACAGCAGCTTTTGCGGTGAGCTGATATCCGCTGAGGGTCTCAAGTCTCGCTTCGGCTACCTGGCCATGTGCATCCCAGACTTTGCCCCACAAATAACTTCGGCCAGACTCTCTTTTTTCTTGTGTAGGTCCGGTGGATCTTTTATCAATTTTTTTAAGTAGATAATTTTTCATCCAGCGTTTACGAAGAAGCCAGTTAAACCAACGGCTGAGTTTAGCGGCGCGAATCATTTTTCCAGGTACACCTGAATACACTTCAATATTCGGAATGCCCGTGCTGCGCCACGCCGTGGATATGTCGCCCCACGGAATACAGAGCGCTTTTATTTTGAACGGGCCGAAGTCGATCTTCATCACCTTATCGCCCAAGTTAATCGGAGTAAGCACACCGTTTTGACGTATCATTCCACCATATCCCATTCCTTCTATCATGGTTTTGGATGTTCCTCTGGAAAGACCTCCTTGTGACATGGTGAATGCGAGTTGCAGATGCGTGGCGCCAGGTATGCGATTTTTCAAATGCAGAGCCAGGCAATCCGATGGCACAACATCAAAGCCAACGCCTGGCATTACAAGGATACCTGTTTTTTTTGCAGCATTATCAAATTTTGACAATAGCTCAAATACAGGATATTCCCCTGTGATGTCGGTATAATGTGTTCCGGTTTCAAGACATGCTTCCGCCATTTGTTTTGCCGTGTGCTGAAAAGGACCACCGCAGTGTATAACAAGCTCCGCTTTTCTCAACAGGGTAAGCAATGCTTTTCGACTATTATCACCCGGGTCACCGATGTCAACTGTTTCATAGAGATAGCCTGTTTGAGTGGATTGTTCCATTAATTTAGCCGTATTACGACCAGCTAAAAGTACATCCAGTTTTTTCGCTTTACACTCTTCGGCAATTAATCTGCCCGTGTAGCCATATGATCCATAGAGAATGATTTGATGCGACCTCATTCTGTAAAGTTACAATTACATTTCAATGAGCGCACGTGTTGGCGCAAGGCTGACTTAATTCATGATAAAAAAAAAGCTTTAGCCAACCAAACCCCGTTTTCATCGACTTTTTTTTGGGAT
>CAZAHL010000180.1:0-14710 GCA_964484845.1 uncultured Chryseolinea sp.
AGAAGCCTTATTTTTGTCGGCAAAAGAAAAAGAAATTATAGCCAATTTATTTGCTTCAATAGCCAATGAATTAGCCAACAATATTGACGGTTTCAGCCAGGATGTTTTGGTGTCGCAAATAGAATTGTTATTGAATTACAGCAATCGTTTTTACAACAGGCAATTTATTACGAGGAAAGCAATCAATCACGACATCATAACTTCTTTGGACAAACTTTTAAACAACTATTTTGAAGAAGAAAACAGTCTGAAAAACGGTTTGCCATCCGTGAAATATATCAGCACGGAATTAAAGCTATCGCAACGCTACTTGAGTGATATGTTGCGTTCATTGACAGGACTAAATACACAACAATACATTCAGAATGCAATCATAGAAAAAGCCAAAGAAAAATTATCAACGACAAATCTATCCGTTTCGGAAATTGCTTATGAATTGGGCTTTGAACATTCACAATCGTTCAGCAAACTTTTCAAGACAAAGACAAACGTTTCGCCTTTGGAGTTCAGACAGTCGTTCAATTAAAAGACGATAAAAAAAAACACTGCCACTAATCGAGTAGCCCGCACCACTAGCTATTGCTGGAAGGGAAAGACTCTCAAGCGCATGCCTCCAGTGATAAACCATACTTTTTGTTTGCTCATGTTTATTTTTAGTCAAATATGAAACGAAAGTCAACAGAGCCTGTTTGGTCTGCTGTGTTCAAATCAGGATTTGTTGTGTTCGTTTCTTGGTAATGAATATCAAATGGCACTCATTGATATTCATCTTGCGAAAAGTGGTGTTCTGTGTTAAATAGAAAATAAAAAGCCCCAGATTTTTCAATCTGAGGCTTTGTTGTGATCCCGCTGGAATTAGAAGTTTTTCCTTGGATTTCATTTCCTAGAATCAAAATGAAAAACTGCAGGCCTTGTTGCCACTTTTTTCTGAATTTTCCATCGAATATGGTGTCAAAATTTTGATTCAACATTTCGATGCGCTGCAAATAACCAGCCCGTTAGTAAGTCCCGGATAATTCTCTTAGTTAAAGAAGATGACCTTTCTGAGTGGCTCAAAAAATCCATTAATTTCGTTCACGCTTTATTTTTACTTTAGCGGTGGGCCCAACCATAATTGGTACCTTTTCCACCTCCACATTAGCAGCCTCTAATCCGTACAATTCTTCTGTGCTCAAGCTTATGGATTTAATAACCCTATAACCTGAAATTATGAATCGTTCAAAGGTGGAGATCTCACTGTCTGCTGACGCCCAAGAATGTATTATGACAAATTTGAAGTCTGACATCATGCTGTATTTGTGAAGTGACGGATAAGGACTGGTTAAATCAATTTCACCTAAATCTGCCATCTCATGAACTATCTTGGAGAAAATGCTATTGATTCGGTGAGGTGTCTTAAATCCAAGCTTAACATTAATGAAGAAACACCTCTTAGGCATAATAGTATTGACAGAGTACTTGCTCGTATAAGGAGTATCCACTGTTTCCACATGAATGAACCAATAAACGTCAGCACGTTTTGGTCTTTTCTTAAATATTGAATAAATGATATTCGCGTCAATGTACCTCCTGCTATCCGCAACAGCAAGATAGACAAGGTTTGTGCATTCTTTCGGAATACTTTTGTCCTCCTGAAGGTCTTTCAGCATCGTTTCGTAATGACGTAAGTCAACGAATTCAGTGTGCCTTTGCCTTAACCTTCTTGCCTTGAGCAAAACAAACATTAAAACGAAAAAGATAAAGGCGATTAAAAAAGTGAACCACCCACCATGCTTGAACTTATCCAGGTTGGATACTAAAAACATTCCTTCTACAGAAAAGAAAACAAGGCCAATTATAATTGATCGATACTTGGATTTTTTTACGGTTGCAAAATAAAATACAAGCAATGCAGTCGTCATAAGCATATTCACGGCTATGGCAAGTCCGTAGGCGCCTTCCATGGCGGATGATTCGCCAAAGATCAACACAACAACAATACAGCCCGCCAAGAGGATCCAGTTGATAGAAGGTATATAAATTTGTCCACGCAATTCACTTGGATAACGCACGCGTGTCACCGGCCATAACTTTAGCTTCATGGCTTCATTGACTAAGGTAAACGTACCTGAAATCAATGCCTGGCTTGCAATAATTGCAGCAAACGTGGCGATACCAATTCCAAACAAGAGCATCCATGAAGGCATTGACGCGTAAAAAGGTCTCTGACTGCCGAGGAATTGTCCTTCCAGATTCATCAACCACGCTCCCTGGCCAAAATAGTTAAGAAGAAGACAAACGATAACCAACGACCACCCTACACGAACATTTTCTTTTCCAACATGTCCCAGATCGGAATACAAGGCCTCTGCTCCGGTGGTTGCAAGGAATACCGCTCCAAGAATCCAAAATCCTCCCGGATATTTAATTAGCAGGTTCACGGCATAAACCGGATTCAAGGCTGCCATTACTGACGGGTTTTGCATCAATTGGTAAAGGCCAACACCACCGATTGTGATAAACCAGATCGTCATCAGTGGACCGAATATTCCCCCTACAACACCGGTTCCAAATTGCTGAAAAACAAATAAGGCAATCATTATGGAAATGACTATCGTTGTTGTGGGAATTTCCGGACTGATAAAACGAAGTCCTTCTACCGCAGATGAAATACTAATTGCAGGCGTTAAAAAACCATCAGCTAAAAGAGTAGCGCAACCGATAATAGCAGGGTAGATAACCCAACCAGCTTTATACCTTCTTACCAGGGCATACAGCGCAAAAATACCTCCTTCGCCTTTATTGTCAGCGTTTAATGCCAGGTAGATATATTTAATCGTTGTAATTAATATCAATGCCCAAACCACGCATGACAAGCCACCGAAAACCAGTTCCTTACTGATTTCGCGTTCGCCTACAATAGCTGTAAATACATAGAGAGGTGATGTACCAATATCCCCATAGATAATTCCGAACGACACAAGAATTCCCTTTAAAGAAAAGGGAGGAGCATGTTTACTTGCTTCTAAAGGCATCATATTAAATTAAATTATTCACCAATCATCCACCTAAAAATCTGTAGCCGACACCTGACTCAGTTATAATATGTTCGGGCCGGTTAGGATTGTTTTCCACTTTCTTTCTGAGTTGAGCAATAAAGACCCGGAGGTACTGAGACTCCTTCTCATGAGACGGCCCCCATACCTGGTTAAGTAAATACTGATGCGTTAGCACTTTGCCTTCGTTTCGGGCGAACAAGGCGAACAATGAATATTCTGTTGCTGTAAGTTTGATTGGAGCGTTGTCTTTCTTAACGATCCGGTTAACAAAATCAATTGCCAAACTTTGAAAATTCACCGTTGGAATGTTTGGTTCGCTGGAAGCTTTGCGCAGAGCAGAACGAATACGCGCCAACAACTCACCGGTGCGGAAAGGTTTTATCAAATAATCGTTGGCTCCGTTATCTAAAGCTTTTACAATATCTTCCTCACCGCTTTGAACTGAAATGATAATAATGGGATTACTATACCATTCACGCAAATGCCTAAGAACCTCATGACCATTTTCATCTGGTAAACCTAAATCTAGCAAGACAAGATCCGGAGGATGACTGGCCACAAAAGACATTCCCTCTTTTCCCGTTGCAGCTTCGAATACCTTATATTCATTGGATTGCAACGTTATTGTGAGAAGCTTTCTGATTTGCGTTTCATCATCAATTATTAAAACAGAACCAATATTATTCATCCTTAAGCCTGTTTACATGCGATTTTTCTGTAAGAATCTCGATAGTGAATTTTGAGCCGCGCACGGGAAGATTCTCAAGCTTTATTGAACCACTGTGCGCCTCAACTAAGCCTTTCACGATTGAAAGTCCCAGACCAGTCCCCCCTGGAAGAGAGCCTTTTGTCCTGTAGAACTTGTCAAACACTTTATCAATTTCCTGTTCGGGAAAGCCGGATCCGTTATCCGCAATGATCATAACAAGCTCGTCCTTAATGCAATCAGCTTGTATTGTAATCAACGTATCTTCTGGAGTATGTTGAGTAGCATTAATTATAAGGTTATAAACTACCTGCTCCATCAACCCAAAATCAAGCTTGAATAGTGGTAGATTCTCAGGTACATCCACAGCTACTTTATATTTCTGCAAGTTGGATTCAAGTCTTTGAAGCGTTTTATAAATCAAATCATTTATGTCACACCAGTCCTTTTTGATATTAAGAACACCAGCCTCGAGCCTGGACATGTTAAGCAAATTCTCCACTTGCTGGTTAAGTCTTAATGATGCGACAGAAATTTCAGATAAAAGATCAGATCTGTCCTTTTCAGAAAGTCGCGGGGAATTTGCCTGAAGATTATCGACAGAACCTATAATTGTTGTGATGGGCGTTCGTAATTCGTGAGATAAAGAATTAAATAAAGTCGTATAAAATTTTACGGATTTCTCCTTTTCATTTTTTGCTTCGACGTCTTTTTCCATGCGCCTGATCTTGTTGGTTAAAACTGCATTTATCATGGCAATTATGAAATACATGAGAAGTAACAGCCGGTCTTCCGGGGTACCTACGGTCAGTGTAAATCTCGGCGGTATGAAAAACAAATCCCAAATCAATGCGCTTAAGATCGCCGCTGTCAGTACGGGCACAATGTCCAAAAACATGGCCAATATAGACACCGTTACTAAAAGCATAAATGCAACTACCCGGTACCCAATCAGATTATGGAGGAATAATCCAATAAGCGATACTCCTATCACAAGCACAATGCTTATCAGAAATTGCCGTCTGGGGCTTGGACTGTGAAATAGGAATCTCTTCAATTTATTTTTTCCGAGCCCAAAAGTAGGACTTAGGTTATAAAGATTTTATAAAAATATGGGCTTAAAGTATAAAGATTTTATAAAGATCCGCATTGGAGCGAATGAGTTCCTTATTAGAATATTTATGCCATCTGCTTCTTGAGAGTTACAAATTCATAATAAAAAATTCGAATTGATGACTTAAGAAATAAACAATATAACAAAGTGCTAGCGCATCGTCGCAAAAATAATAGTACAAGCATTTTTTTTAAAGCACATCCTTGTGGAGTTATCTGCCTTACTCTTGCAACTTTCATTGTACAATTATTTTTGCTATGACGCACTAACTAGTAAGTGAATCATGTCCCTTTACAGTGGGAAGGTTAAAGTAAAATGTACTTCCTTTTCCAGCCTCACTTTCTACTGAAATTTCCCCACCCTGAGCCTCTATAAACTCTTTGGAGATTGCTAAACCAAGCCCTGTACCTGAAGGAGATCCTGGCACCTGGAAAAATTTTTCGAATAGCCTGGTCACATACTTCCTTTCAATTCCAGGACCGTAATCCTGGACACTTATTTTTACGTTGCTATTATTTCGTTCACAGCTGAGATCAATGTTACCATCTTCCGGACTATAGCGTATGGCGTTCGTAAGTAAATTTACCAGCACCCATGTGGTTTTATCAATGTCAGCTTGAATGGTTCCTATGTCGTCTTGTATATCAACATTAATTTGGACATTTTTCCGTTGTGCATGGAATTTCACTGCTTCAAGGGCATAATTGACAACATCCGTTGGATCGGTTTTCTGAATATTTAATTTAATGTTCCCTGTCTCGACTTGCGTCAGATCAAGCAATTCATTTGTAATTCTTGACAGGCGTAAAGTCTCATCATTTAATGTCTGAATAATATTCTTCTGCTCATGATTGAGCTCTCCGATACGGTTGTCTTGTAAAAGTTTCACGCACATCTGAACGGATGCTATAGGCGTTTTTAATTCGTGTGATATTGTCGCAATGAAATTGGTTTTTGCAAGGTCAAGCTCTTTGTAAGAAGTAATATTTTTAAGGAGAATTACCTGGCCAATAAACACAGCTTCCTTTTCTCCTGTAGGTTTGTAATTGATACTGATATTTTCCTTGGAGAAATAATTTTCTTTTCCACCGATTGCTATTTTGATCAAAGGAGAAGCATTGTCTTTAGATTTTCCATTTTCCCGTATTAGATTCCTAAATAGATCATTGTTTACCGCCACATCGGGCGCATAGCGTTCAATGATCTGATTATGTGATAAGTTTAAGAGTAACAAAGCCTGATCATTGGCAAATACTACTTTGTTACGCTCATCCAACCCTATAACAGGATCCGACATCCTGTTGATAATTGTCTCAATGCGTTTCTTTTCAAACAATATCTGCGCGAGGCTGCTATGCTCATACTCGTCAAGTTTTTCTGCCATTTGATTGAATGCCTGCGCGAGTTGCTCAAATTCGTCATTGCGATCAAAACTTAAACGCTCTTCATAATTTTTATCTGCGATTGATTTGATACTGCTGGTAAGCTGAGCAATCGGATTAGCAACATATCCAGGAAAATTCATGACGAATGACAAAGCAATAAGGGAAACCAGCGTACAAGTAATGATAAGATAAGTAGATGCCCGATCTGCAGTATTCTGTGTTACCTCGTTTTTCCTGATAATTGCCTTCATGTTTATATCTTGAATCCCAAGGCAAAATTTTCTGATCTTCGATAATTCTTCATCGGTCAATTTATGGGTGCGTATTTTTTCAAAGCTTTTTCTTATTGAAAGCGTCAATTCTCGCTCCCCAGGCTCGGTGATATTCTGCTCCTGGAGTTGAATGTTCTTTTCAATCTGACTTATTGCCTTCGACGAATCCGAGGAAAGAATATCTAAATTTTCAACTATCAGCTTGGTATATTGTAACGTTTCATAATTATCCTTCAAAATATTTTTAGCATCTGATGACAACTCCTGAAGGTAATATAATGCGAGGCCACCAATGCCTAAAATGGCCAAGAACAAGGCGCCTACAGCCAACGCAATTTTTTTCTTGATTTTCATGACAATATAATTAGGTCAATATCTGAACGTGACAAGCTATGCAGCAACTGATTGAAACCATTAGTGTTCAATATCACTTGCCATAAACGCAGATGCGGTTTGCCAATACAAACTGTTGTGATCTTCCTTTCTTCGGCTACTTTGGCAATAGACGCAGGAATATTATTACTCTTTACCTGAATCACTTCAGCCCCCATTTCGGTTGCTGTTTTGAAATTGTTGATCAGGTGACGTTGGATTGATAGCTTAATCCGGTTCGCATCTTCACTCCTGGTCTGTACATAGAGGACATACCATTTGGAGTTATAATAACTTGCCAGCCGTGCTGTCTTTCGAATTATCATTTTTGCTGTCTCATGATTGCTGCTGGTGCAAGCCAAAAATCTTTCATGTCTGAGTCGGGTGTTGATGGTAACTTCGGTGTCTACTTTCCGCTCGACCTGTGACGCCACTTCTTTTAACGCAAGTTCTCGGAGCTGCAATATCTTGTCTGCTTGAAAAAAATTACGCAGTGCAGTTTCAACCTTTGACTCGTCATATATTTTCCCTTCCTTCAGACGTGCGATAAGCTCATCAGCAGTCAGGTCAATGTTAACTACCTCATCTGCCATTTGCAAAAGCTTATCAGGCACACGCTCGGATACGTCAATACCTGTGATTCTGTGCACCTCTTTATTTATACTCTCAATATGCTGAATGTTTAAGGCGCTAATCACATTAATACCGGAATCCAATATTTCGATCACGTCCTGCCAGCGTTTTTTATTCTTACTTCCTGGAATATTGGTATGTGCGAGTTCGTCCACAATAACCAGCTCAGGATGAATATTAATTATTGCCTGGAGGTCCATTTCTTCCAGCTCTTTACTCTTATAAAAAATTTTTTTTCGTGAAATTATAGGTAGGCCCTCAATAAGAGCTTCTGTCTCTTTCCTTCTATGAGTTTCGATGAATCCTATCTTTACATCTATACCATTTTTAAGAATGCTATGTGCTTCTTGCAGCATCCTGTATGACTTACCAACCCCGGCAATCATGCCAATATAAATCTTAAATTTTCCGCGCTTTGATTTGCGGATGAGATTAAGAAAATGTTCAACTGATTTTTCTTTCTCTTCCATGGTACATTTCGTTAGCTTCAAGTTACAAGCTTCAGGCTACAAGTTACAAGCCCTGACTCATTTAGGTGATGGCTTGTGGCTTGTGACCTGTGACTTCAATTCATCTAATGCAATGTTCAGCCGTAATACATGAATTCTGGACGTACCGAACAATCCGAGGAAGGGTGCTTCCGTATATTCATTCACCAGTGTGTGTAATTTTTCCGTCTCTATATTTCGGACGCGCGCAATGCGTTCAATCTGCACATTGGCAGACGCCGGAGAAATATGAGGATCCAATCCTCCTCCCGAAGCTGTAACAAGATCAACTGGAATTTCGCCTTTTTTCACCTCCGGATTGTGCACCAGGAAAGTATCAATCCTAGCTTGAACTTGAGCGAGGTAATCCGGGTTTGTAGGACCTTTATTTGATCCTCCGGTTGAAGCAGCGTTGTAATCAACCGCAGACGGACGACCGTTGAAGTAACGGTCGTCATCAAACTTTTGCCCGATCAGTTCAAAACCGACAACTTTTCCATTGACTTGTATTTCTTCACCGTTCCCTCCGTTGGGCCCGACAACTTTTGCTATGCCTGTGATCAAGAGTGGATAAAGAATTCCAAAAATGACAACTGTAATGACCGTCATCTTTATGGCTATTATCAAATATGTTTTCATGTCTTTAGAGTGTTGAGGTGTTGGAGTTCGAAGTGTTGAAGTAAGATTTGCATATTATCAATTGGTGCAAAAACTGATTTTTTATAAGCGTATCATATAAATGGTGAAATGATCAGGTCGATAATTTTTATTCCAATGAAAGGTACTATGATCCCTCCCAATCCGTAGATAAATAGATTACGAGTGAGCAATGCCGCCGCGCCAATAGGTTTATAGGCCACACCGCGCAACGCCAGGGGTATAAGCATGGGAATTATAATGGCGTTGAAGATGACTGCCGATAAAATAGCACTCTCAGGGCTTTTCAAATTCATAATATTCAACGCGTGAAGCCCGGGAATGGAAACCATGAACAAGGCAGGTACAATAGCAAAATATTTTGCCACATCATTAGCAATGGAGAATGTGGTCAGGGTGCCACGCGTGATGAGCAATTGTTTCCCTATTTCCACTACTTCAATAAGCTTGGTTGGATCGTTGTCAAGATCTACCATGTTGCTAGCTTCTTTGGCAGCTTGCGTTCCGCTGTTCATCGCTACACCTACATCGGCCTGAGCTAGTGCAGGAGCATCGTTGGTACCATCGCCCATCATGGCAACAAGTTTCCCGGCTGCCTGTTCTTTACGAATGTATTCTAGCTTGTCCTCCGGTTTGGCTTCGGCAATAAAATCATCCACTCCGGATTTCTCTGCGATATATTTTGCTGTTAATGGATTATCGCCTGTAACCATAACGGTCTTTACACCCATTTTACGCAAGCGTTCAAAACGTTCCCGGATACCTGGTTTAATAATATCCTGTAATTCAATGGCTCCTAAAACTTTGCCGTTTTGCGATACAACCAAAGGTGTCCCTCCGTTAGCCGAAATCTTCTCGGTAACATCTTTTATTTCAACTGGTATTTTGTTTCCTTCTTTCTCTACTAATGCTCTAATTGAATCATATGCACCTTTGCGAATGATCCTTCCATCTAAGTCAATTCCCGATGTACGGGTAGCAGCCGAAAACTTCACAATTCTTGCGTTCGGTAAACCATAAGAAAAATCACTTTCGATCCCTACCACTATTGGATGTTTAAATCCTTTGCTAGCGGCCAGCTCTATGATTGATTTACCTTCCGGTGTTTCATCTGCTAGTGACGATATTGTTGCGCATTCCATAAGATCGTCTTCACTAACTCCTTTCGAAGGATAAAAGCGAGTAGCCTTTCTGTTGCCGATGGTTATTGTTCCGGTTTTATCAAGTAATATAGTGTCCAGATCACCTGCAGTTTCTACTGCTTTTCCTGACTTTGATATCACATTGGCTTGCAATGCGCGGTCCATACCCGCAATACCAATAGCCGATAATAAACCACCGATCGTTGTGGGGATAAGGCAAACAAACAAGGCGATCAAGGCTCCGATAGAAATCGGTGTGTTCGCATAATCTCCAAACGGTTTTAACGTTACGGTAACCAAAAGGAAAACAATTGTAAAACTAGAAAGCAATAACGTAAGGGCAATTTCATTTGGTGTTTTCTGGCGGCTTGCCCCTTCAACCAGGGAAATCATTTTATCAAGAAAACTTTCACCGGGTTGTGTCGTAACCAATACTTTAATTTTATCAGACAATACCTTAGTACCACCGGTTACAGATGATTTATCACCACCGGCTTCACGGATCACAGGAGCTGATTCACCTGTGATCGCACTTTCATCAATGGTTGCAATTCCTTCTGTGATTTCACCATCCGAGGGAACCATATCACCCGCTTCACAGATGAATACATCGCCCTTCTTCAATTGGGATGAGCTGCTGCTAACGATCTTTCCATCCATCCAGATCTTAGCAGGTGTTTCTTCGCGTGTTTTGCGGAGTGAATCAGCTTGTGCTTTTCCTCTGGCTTCCGCAATGGATTCTGCAAAATTGGCGAAGAGAAGCGTCACCAAAAGAACCAGAAAAATAATGATGTTGTAGATAGGAGACCCCTGATCTGTATTGCTAAATGAATAGATAGAAACGAACATCATGATCAGCGTACCAATCTCCACGCAAAACATCACGGGATTTTTCATCATGATACGCGGATTCAATTTTAGGAACGATTGTTTAATTGACTCGCTAACGAGAGCCGGTTCAAATAATCGAATATCTTTTTTAATTCTTTTAGACATAGTAGTAAGGATTGAAATTACTGGGAGAAATATTCTGCGAAAGGTCCTAGCGCTAATGCAGGGAAGAATGATAACGCTGCAATAATGAGGATCACTGACAGTAACACAGCAACGAATGCCGGACTGTGCACTTTTAATGTTCCAGCACTTTCAGGAATATATTTTTTGGAAGCGAGCGAGCCTGCTATTGCAATTGGACCTATGATGGGAATGAACCTGCCGAAAAGCATCGCTAATCCACACAAAATATTCCAGAAAGGTGTAGCATCGCCCAGACCTTCAAAGCCGGAACCGTTGTTCGCCGAAGCTGAAGTAAACTCATACAGCATTTCACTGAAGCCATGAAATGAAGGATTCGCCAGCCAGCCAATATCCGGATTTCGCGATTGTATATGTGAAGCAATGGCGGTTCCCGTCAGAATCAAAAATGGATGAAGAATAGCTACCAGCGCGGCGATCTTCACTTCTTTCGCTTCAATTTTCTTCCCAAACAATTCAGGTGTTCTTCCTACCATGAGGCCTGAGATGAAAACAGCAATGATCACAAATACGAAGAAGTTAATAAAGCCTACTCCCACACCACCGTAAATGGCGTTGATCATCATATCCAGTAAATAAATACCTCCGGAGATTGGTGTTTGACTATCGTGCATAGAATTTACCGAACCATTCGATGTTGAAGTCGTGGATACGCCCCACATCGCACTGGCTGCTGGTCCAAAGCGAACTTCTTTCCCTTCCATGCTGCCCAATGAATTATCAATGCCCATCTCTCCAATCTTCGGATTGCCTTGCATTTCAAAGTATACTGTAATAGCCACGAAGGTGAGAAAGACGACAGTCATCGCTGCGAAAAATGCGTAGCCTACTTTTGGTTTGCCGATGTAGAAACCGAAAGCAAAAACCAATGCCATGGGAATAATAAGGATAGAAAAGTTTTCAATCAGATTGGTGAAATAATCCGGATTCTCAAATGGATGGGTTGAGTTGGGACCAAAATACCCGCCTCCATTTGTACCTAATTGTTTAATGCTTACCATAGGAGCAACCGGTCCACGTGCAACGTTCACAGTATCACCTTCGAGTGTGATTATTTGAGCAGCTGCTTCGAAAGTTGAAGGCGTACCTCTCACAATCAAGATCACTGCGATTACAATTGAGATAGGAAGTAGAATACGCGTACAGCTTTTCAAAAAAAGGCTGTAAAAATTACCGAGATCAGAGACCTGACGTTGAACAATACCTTTAAAAAGTAAAGCCATTGCAGCAATGCCAGTACCCGCGCTCGCAAATTGCAAAAAGCAAAATACAAGTAGTTGTGTGAGGTAGTTAGCACCTGTTTCACCACTGTAGTGCTGCAGGTTCGTGTTGGTCATAAAGCTGATCGCAGTATTAAAAGCTGTGGTAGGCTCCATGTTCACGATGTGATCTGGATTCCAGAAAGGGTGGAATGACTGTGTAAGCAGTAGTGCCATGGCCCACAAAAAGAAGATGACGTTGAGGACAAGCGAAGCTTTCATATTCTCTTTCCAGTCCATTGACTTCTTTGGATCCACACCAGATAAACGGAACACTAGATTTTCAAAAGGAGCCAGAAAATCCAGCCACGTTTTTTCTCCCTTGAAAACTTTTGCACAATACCGACCCAGCGGGATAGCTAAAAGAACCGACACTATAAAAAGAATTATAATTCCTAAAATTTCAGAATTCATTTTTAAAATTATTTACTCAGATAATTTTGCTTTACGGCAATAAAAAAGAAGAACCATGACAGGCGAATCACTACGGTTATAATGCGCTTTCGTATTTTTTTCCGGCAATTTCATTTTTTTAAAATTTCTCCGGTTTAATAAGCGCATACAGTAAATAGATAAAAACCAGTATGCTCACAAAAAAAAGTATGGTCATCATAGTCTTTAAATTTTTTCCAATACATTAACGAGTTTGAATAAAAGCCAGAAGCAAAAAAGTCCTAGCAGTATCATAAGCAGTGCCGTCATATCTTTAAGAATTAAGTGTTTGTTGCTTTGTCCACAGTTTGATCTTTCGGTGATCATATTTTTCTTTTACAGGATAGGCTTGTTCCATTTTTGTGCCCGTAAAATGATCTCGATGAATATCAGTTGCTTATGAAAATGCTACCGAAGAAACCCTTCGGATTCCGAAGGGTGAATTGCAGAAAGTGAATGGTTTTTCAGAATACCCTTGTAAGGTCACAACGAACTTTGGATCACGTCTTGCCAAATTTTTGGCATTGAGGTTCAGGAGTAGGCACAACAGTGTGCAAAATGTTCCAGCTGTCAGTGATTGCAAGATTGTAGCGGGTGGTTTTCTGTTCACAAAAAGCATTAACCTTAAATTCCGACTACGCTACTAATAGTTGTTAAATAACTACTACAAGTAGCGTAATTACAACTATAAGTAGTGATGTTTTTTCAGGTTCTGGAAATGCATCCGCCTACCTTTGCAGTGTAGGAAAAATAAAAACAAAGTGATAGAAGCTATGGATACTAAGATGATTGGCAGCAAAATTGTCAAAGCACGAAAAGAGAAAAATATGTCTCAGGCGCAACTTGCGCAACACCTGTTCATCAGCCCACAGGCTGTTGGAAAATGGGAACGCGGAGAATCAATTCCGGACATCGTTACTTTTAACCGGCTCGCTGAAATTTTCGGTGTTGACCTTAATTATTTTTCAGAAAACTTCCAATCCAAGGCTGATGAAACGGCTTTTAAGATGCCCATTGACAATGATAGCGACATTGAGCAAACGGCACAGGAGGTCGCCAATCTCTCCCAGCGGCGGCTGCTGACGGATTTCAGCGCGAGCAACCTTACGAAAAGTGACTTCGCCGGCGTTACCGCGCATAAAAGCAAATTTGAAGCGAGCACATTGCTTGGCTCCGACTTTTCGAGTGCGGATTTGACTGGCAGCTCATTTAAGGTCAGTGATACGCGCGAAGCCAATTTTGACGGGGCAAATCTGACAGACTGCAATTTTTCCGTTCTTGATCTGGCAGGTGCGAGTTTCAACAAAACTATTCTTGTACGCACCGAATTCAACAAGACAGGACTGGCTGGGGCAAAATTCACCGATGTAACAATGATCGACGTAAAGCTGATCATGATCGACCTTAGAAATACTGTCTTTGAGAAGTGTACCTTCAATGGTGTGGACTTCAACTACTGTGACCTGCGAGGGTTGTGCCTGGACGGACTGACTTTTATTGGTGTCAAGTTTGACAAGGCGGCGCTGAACGAAGTTACGTTCAAGGGTACAACACTTAAAAATGTGTCCTTCATCCCGACGTTTGCCTTGACTAATAAATACTACCGTGCCATCAAGACCATCTGCTTTGACGGCGCGATGATGGATAAGCTGAGCTACGCCGCGCTCAAAGGTATCGGAGCCGATTTGTCAAAAGTTACAGTTATATAAAGAAGGGAGTATATGCAAACCACTCAATTCAAGTGGTATGAAAATCAGAGCTGTATGGTACTGACGGATAGAAGCTTTAGAGATCGTAATCTTTAATTTTCTGATACAAGGTCGTTAACCCTATACCCAAAACTTTTGCTGCCTGCGTTTTATTCCCGTTTGTATAAGAGATGATCTTTTTAATATGCCTTTTTTCAACACTGGCCAGGTCTAAAAAATTTACATCATCTTCCAGGTTAAAATCGGCAGGAAGCAATGCAACATCGAGTTCATTGTCTGCCAGTATCACACTTCTCTCAATGACATTTTTCAGTTCACGAATATTCCCTTTCCAAGGATGTTGTTGAAGTGCATTTAAAAAAGACTCATTCAGGTGAGGCTCAGGCTTGTTTGTCTTGTGTGAGAATTGTTTGATAAAGTAATTTGCCAGAAGGGGAATATCATCCTTACGGTCCCTAAGCGCAGGAA
>CAZAHL010000181.1:0-14612 GCA_964484845.1 uncultured Chryseolinea sp.
CTTTCCATTCTCCCAATTTCCAGTATCCGATACGTTATAAAACTCCGTAAACAAACGAGCGGAGGCAGAATCCAAAACGTGCTGAATTTCCTTTTTTGTCCAGACATAATAGTTTCCCTCCTCTCCTTCGCTATCCGCGTTGATGGATGAATAAAATGCCCCTTTGGGCGACGTCATTTCCCGTGCAATGAATTCAAGAGTTTTTCGAACTATATCTCGATAAGCCGAATCCTGTGTTACTTGGTACGCGTGCGCATAAAGGCTTACGAGCTGACCATTGTCGTAAAGCATTTTTTCAAAATGAGGAATGCGCCAATGCTCATCCGTTGTATATCTGGCAAATCCTCCACCGAGGTGATCGTATATACCACCTTTTTGCATGGCGTTTAAAGTAGTGTTAACTGCTTGCAGCGCATTTTTATCCCCTGTGAAATGGTGGTACTGAAGTAAAAATTCCCACACCGTTGGAAGTGGAAATTTCGGAGCACCCACAAGTCCACCCAATTTGAAATCAATAGAGGATTGCCAGTTTGAAAATATATTTTTATAAGCTTTTTGATCGACAACGGAAGCATTACCCGCATTTGTCATGTCCGTAGAGCTTTGAATGGCCTGGGTCAGGGATTCGGCTTGGTTTACTACATTATTGTGTTCGTTGTTGAAAGCTGATTTGATTTGCTGAAGCAACGTTAGCCATTGATCTTTGGGAAAATAGGTTGCTGCATAAAACGGTTTTCCGTCGGGTAGTGCAAATGCGTTTAACGGCCATCCCCCACTGCCTGATAATAACTGAGCAGCATTCATATAAATCTGGTCGATGTCGGGACGCTCTTCCCTATCGATTTTAATAGACACAAAATTTTGATTCATGATTCTGGCGACAGCAGTATCCATGAACGATTCACGTTCCATCACGTGGCACCAATGACAGGATGAATACCCAATGCTGATAATTAAAGGTTTATTCTCATCCTTTGCTTTCTTTAACGCTTCCGGCCCCCACTCGTACCAGTTCACTGGATTATCCGCATGCTCCTTCAGGTATGGACTGCTTGCATTGGCAAGCCTGTTGTATTTATTGCCTTCCGTTTTTTGTTGGCCTCGATTACAACACGTTAGGCTAAGAATTATTAAAAAAAGTAGTGTGCGGGTCATTGAAAAAAGTTGAAAGAAAAGTGAACTGTGTAGAGTGTGTCTATAAAATCCAAAAATTAACCGCAAAGGCGCAATGACGCAAAGAAACGGCAAAGGATAAGTAGTTAACTTTTCAGCCCTTAGCGCCTCCGCGCCTTTGCGGTGAAAAATCAAATTCACCAGGTATCAACTTTGTAGACAGGCATCATGCAGTTCGAAAGCATCCTAACGCGCACGTTCAAGCTATACGCAAAAGCCAAAACAAGATAGGGATGGATTTATTTCAGCATCGCTAATTCCGACCCCTTTGCTTTACTATTTCGAAAAATCCTCAGCACATCGTTGTTGCTTGCTACAAGAATGGCAATACTGTTTCCGATCTTTACCGGTTGGATATCCTTCACGTTATAGGGGACAAAAAAGCCGCTTTCATTTGGCTTCATACAAATGAAATTTAGACCTTCAGTTCCTTTCATGAATAAACCGGGAGAGGCATCGGCTGCGGTCGTTTCAACTTCCACATCAAACTTATTACCTGCCAACAAAATATCTTTCGTGCCATCAGCATCAAAATCATTTACAATAATGCCTGTTACAGCAGAAAGTTGTGCTTCTACCGGCAGCTTTTTAATATTCAGCTTTCCATTATCATTAATTAAAATAATGCTGGAAAAAAGAACTGCTTTTTCGTGCATCGCTGTTTCAATATCCTTCCCTAAAATGGTTGGAAGATCCGATTCTGCAAACGACAGGTAGGTAGGAAATTTTTTGGCAATTCCAGGCATCTGCTGGGAAGTGCATTCTTTCCCCCGAATGGGCACCAGAAGGTCGTCTTTATAATATCGCGCAAGAAAAACATCGTTGGTCCCGTTGTCATCAAAATCTTTGGCATAAACCTGAAATGGTTTTTCAACACTGGCTTTAAACTTATAATTTTCACCTATGTTCCCCAGGATCATATCCTGATCACCATCGCCATCCAAATCATCGGCAACCACTTTACTCCACCAACCTTGCGTGTTTTCCACACCGTATTCTGCTGATACATCTTCAAGCCTGGCATTTTTATATTGAAATACTTTAACCGGCATCCATTCTCCAACCACCACTAACTCATCCGTTGCGTCTCCATTCAAATCCAGCCAAACAGCAGAGTTTACCATCCCAACCTCGGAAAGGCCGGCAGCAAATTCTTTCGTTTTGTCAACAAATTTTCCTTTCTCATTAATGAGCACATAGCTTTTCGGTGCTTTTGGATATATTCCGGAAACAACCTGGCCTCCTCTGAACAAGTCAAGGTCGCCGTCACCATCAAAATCATTAGCGGCTACACAAGAACCGCTGCTTTTCGTTTCAAGCAACGTCGATCTTTTGAAATTTCCTGTGCCATCATTTACATACAACCGGTCAGCATACATAGCTGAGCCTTCTTTAAATTCGCTACCTCCGCTGACGACATATAGGTCAAGATCCTTGTCTCCGTCAACATCGAACAGCTCTGCTCCCATATCTTCATATGCCTTGTCTTTTTCAAAGTCAGCTACTGCTTTCTTCAAAAATTTTCCATTTTTCTGCAAATACAAAATACCCGACTGGCCCGCAGCTCCCCCGACATAAAAGTCTTCGTTACCATCCTTGTCAACATCCCCCGCCGCTATAAACGGACCGCTTCGGGAAAACATGTGCGGTAATAGTACCTGGTCTTTGTATTCGTTGTGATCATTTTCTTGGTGCTTGAAGGGAGACGTTAATAATGCATCCGTCGATTCTGCGAACAAGCCTTCATTGCGGAAAGCTTTTACGGCTGGCAGGATTGCATCAGCATAGCTAACCTTCAGTAATTGATTGGTTGCGACACCCTTTAATATGCTTTCCTTACCATCATTCCATTTTATTTTTACGCTATCGATTTTTTCAATCTTACCCATCCCGAAATGTACTATGGGTTCATTGGACGAAAGATATCCGCGCACAGTTTTGTTTTCAAAGTATTGAATTTTACCCTCCGCATAGGCGGTCACTTTGGTCCCCAATCCATCGGCATTTCCTTTAGGGCCTATCAACTTTACTTTCAAGTAATTATTCATCGCGGACGCGTTGTTTTGATAAATAAATGCCTCCTCATCCAGGTTATTTATGACCAAGTCCAAATCGCCGTCATTGTCCAGATCACCAACAGCCGCCCCGTTAGAAAAGCTGGCATCATTAAATCCCCAAAGCGCGCTTACATTATCAAATTGAAGGTCACCTTTATTCTTGAACAGGTAATTTTTTACCTTGATCGGACTATACACATTAATAAACTCTTTAAAGCCTTTTTCCAACATCTCTTCAGGAGAGTTGTATTTATTCATATTCTTTTTGATGTGTTCTCCCAGCTTCCCTTGTACGTCACCATCAAAAACATCGCGTTTGTAGCCATTGGCAACGAATAGATCGCGGTTGCCGTCGTTATCAAAATCCGAAAGCAGGCATGACCAGCTCCACTCCGATTTGGCTACGCCTGAGAGTTGTGAAATTTCACTAAAAAAAAGATTTCCCTGGTTTAGATGTAACGCGTTATGCATGTATTGTTTATGCATACCGTTTTTTACTATCTCGTTAAATCCCTCTACGTCCATGGAGGGCATCGATACTTTCGAACGCGTATAATCTTCCGGGAGCATTTCGCTAACCATGATATCCTCAAATCCATCGTTGTTGATGTCGGCGATATCAGTCCCCATAGAATACATCGAAATGTGATTCGTTGCCTGCTTTATTTGTTCTTTAAACGTTCCGTCTTTTTGATTGATGTACATATAATCACTTTCTGCAAAATCATTGGCCACGAAAATATCGGTATATCCGTCGTTGTTCAGGTCGGAAGTAACCAGACTGAGTGCATATCCAAAGTTATTGGTGATCCCTGCTTGCTGTCCTATTTCTTTAAATTTCCCTTTTTCATTAATAAACAATTTATCTCTGCTTAGCGTAGGAGAAAGTTTCTTTTGCTTGACCATCTGAGTGAGTGGAAGATCAAAGGAATCAGGGCGATTCGTCACATAAGCATCCAAATCGTTATCATTGTCAAGATCAAAAAATGATGCATGAATAGAATAGCCCGGCTCATCCAAACCAAAGAGAGTTGCTTGTTCTTTAAACGTTAGATCGCCTTGATTTATATATAAAAGATTTTTACGTTGTGCTTCTGTCTCCTGCCATCCTCCCTTGCAGACGTAAATATCGAGGAGCCCATCGGCATTAACATCTACCATAGTCACACCGTTATTCCATTTACCGTTTCCTGCCACCCCCGCCGATTGAGTAATATCTTTGAACTTCAGGTCACCTTCGTTAAGGTATAAGGTGTTAGAACCTTCATTCGCGGTAAAATAAATATCAGAGAGACCGTCGTTGTTGATATCGCCAATCCCAACGCCTGCGCCATTGTATACATAGGCAAAAACGTCAAAGAAATTTTCAGCATTCTCGTCTATTTTGTTTTGAAAGGTGACACCGCTATGAGAAGACAGTACTCTTTCAAAGACAGCCTTTTGTTCGGCCGTTTTGGTTTCCATTTGCGCCACGTCTTTTTTCTCGCCGCAACTAAAAAAAACGAAAGAGGCGACGGGAAATAAGGAAGATAAAATACGAAGTTTAGTTTGGGTCATAGGATGATAGCAAATTCACGTTTACAGAAAGCAAAAATGCCGTTTAGATTGGTTGTAATTTATAGCTTTTCAAAGAAACATTTCTCTAAAAGCGAATCTTAAACGCCCTTGCTTTTAGATGTATCAACATGTCTTAAATATTTCTTCCAAACAGTTTGCGCTACGTTGCGGCCGAGTTTCAAACCTTCCACATTATCCGCTTGAATATGATAACCGCCCAGAACACGTGATCTTCCCGCCATGTTGGCTGTTTCAGTAAATGTTGGAAATTTTAATACGACTGTGTCACCAACATGATCCGGTTCAGTAAATAAACCGGGGACTAATTTGATTTCCTCACCAAATTGATCGCTTCCTGTAAAAAGTCGAAGGACTTCCGAGCAAGCAGCGCTCACAGCACTATGACCGGAGACATAACTTGGAAACGGAGGGCATAAAAACGTGTCTGGAGAATAGGGCCGCCATTCACTTCCCTTCATCTTGGTCAGACCCTTTTCAGGTCCACCCCATGCTGTAATAACCTTATCCCGATAAAAATCATGAACAAGCGAATAAGGTCTTGCAAAATCATAGTACATTTTTGTTTCCCACGCCGCAATGAAAGCATCCATGGCGGCAGTTTCAACAAGGAAGTACATTTTTACATCGTCATCCAACGTATGATTGTCTCTAACTGAAATGTTCTGCGCGAAGATAAACCAATGCCCCGCTTGTTGAACAGATTTAGGGCCATCGCGCATGAATTCTACCAGGGCTTTTTGCTCACCCGTAAGGTTGGCTTGAAGTTCAATTACTTCCTTTACTTCATCCGCCAATTGTTTGGATCCAATAGGTGGCGGTGGCCCCGGTCTGAATTGGTCAGCTGAATCAAGGAAGATCGGACTTACTTTTCCCCAATGAGGCGTGAGGCATCCGGGCGCGAATTTTCCACCTTTTCCATCAGAGAAATATTTTGGCTGCCATTTGCTTAGATCTTTTAAGTCATCTGCGGTATTCACGGAAGCGTATCGGGTATAATCGGCATAAAATGAGCGGTCAGAACTGTCCATTGTTCCCCTTTGATTGGAACCATCGTTCAATCTGGACTCTATCACAGTTTTCGCAGCAAGATTGCCGATGCCCACCGGCGTATTCGGATCCATCGAATTATCGTCTGGATCCAGTCCAAAGTCAATCATCTCCTGCCTAAGCAAGATTGAGTCGGAAAAATAATATTCGCGCATCGTTCTGTAAGCAGCATAGCTAATAGCTATCTCTTTATTTTCGAGCGTATGCTCGGAAGCTGGTCTCCTTTCAACAGATGTTAAATATAAAGGAGATGCATCTGCGTCGTATCTGCTCCACGCATCGAAAACAGATATCCATATCAAGGCTAGAATTCTGGATGTTACGGTTGGCCTTGGGCGAAAATTTTCGGTATCGTTGGCTGTGCATTCAAGCGAAATTTTTCCCCACCTGTAAGCGAAGTTATTTTTCCCCAACGGTTCGCTGTCGGAATCAGTACCAGACCCAGTGTTTGTCGAGCAGCCCTGGAAAAGTAAAAAAGTTATGATTAGGGACCGGAAGAAAGTAGTCATTACTAAAATTTGCCTTCGTAAGGACTATTAAAAATATTCACTATTTAAGGCTAAAAAAAATGCGTTTCATTATTTCTCAAAAGCTGCAAATGAAGGAGCCGGAGAAATTCTCCCCGGCCTTCATTTATCTGCTAAAATTGATTACTGGCTAGTTATCGCTCAGTTAGTAACCGGTGTTCTGTTCATAACCACCTTGCGTTCTATCAATTTGCGCTTGAGGGATCGGTCTGTGAACATGGAAGTCCTTTACGCCCGCTGCGCCAAACGGATTGTAAGCTTTAACATACTCCACTAACTTCCCGGTTCTTGTCAAATCAAACCATCTCATTTGCTCGGCATCCATCTCAAGAGCTCGCTCCTCAAGAATCCGATCAATCGTTACTTCGCCTGCCGTTATTTGCATCTCAGCAATTTTTCCGGTTATTGCTGCTCTTGTTCTGACAACATTTATATCAGCTGCCGCACCGCTTGGATCATTACCCTTAAACCTGGCTTCCGCGCGAAGCAAATGAGCATCCGCTAACCGCATGACAAACCAATCCCTTGACCCTTGTTCGTACTGAATAGTAGGTCTTTTGGGGTCAAAGAATTTATTAATGGTCGGGAATAGGCGTTCATTATAGAAAAACGGATCAGATGGATAGAAATTAGGATCTGTCGTAGGAAGCGTGCTCGCGGGATATGACGCTTTTGTCCGTGTAATCACCGTATACCTTACCTTGAGTTTTCCGTCGGCCAGGTATTTAGCGTCTTTTCCAGGGCCTGGTATAAACAAGCAGGTGTCTCCAACTGCAAAACGTTTCTTGCCTATGTCTGCAGCGGTAACGAGGGAACCGTCAGCTTTTTTAGCTCCTTTGTCTACATGGATCTGCTTCCATAAGGGAATGGTGCTATTATTGTTGCTGATCCAAAGGTGCTTGTAAGTATCGTCATATCGTTGATCCTTATCCCGCGATGCGGCCCAAAGATCATTCAAGTGTTCCGTAGGCCTGAACCGTTTAAAAGGACGCCCGTTAGCGATGTCCCGAATCATCCCCTGCTGGATATCGTATTCCATTCCGAAATACAAATGGCCGCGATTACCGGCATTCGCAGTCGCTGGACTAATACCAGGGATATTTCCTGTACCTCCGTTCAATATAAGATCAGTGGAATATTGCACAGCCCATATTACTTCGCTGTTTACTTGTTTGTCCTGATTCCATAAATCCTTATGAGAGGGAACTAAAGCAAAACCATAGCCAGTAATAACACTTGATAAGAGTGTTTCTGCTTGCGTAAAATCACTAGCGGATCCAAAAGCTTGATAACCTCTTGTTAAATACGCCTTCCCTAAAAGAAACTGAGCGGCAGCCTTTGTGGCCCTGCCGTAGTTAGTTTGGGTGTTGGGCAAGTTTGCGATGGCAAATTCAAGGTCAGGAATAATTCCATCCGAGTAAATAATAGCCTGGTCAGTCTTATTGGCAGTTATCTGAGCTCCGACAGTTTCCTCCAAGGAAAAATGAACATCACCCCAGGTTTGAACTAAATAGAAGTAATAGAATGCGCGTAAAAAGCGTACTTCAGCCAAACGTTGGGTTTTTAATGCGTCTGACATATCCGCTACGTCAGCGACACGAGTTATCATCGCGTTAGACTGGTTGATACCTTTGTATAAAAAAACCCATTGTTGTAGTAATATGTCTACTCCGGAATTTAAAGTATTGTCATAAAAGTTAAAACCTTTGTAGCCGCCATCTGCTCCATTCGTGTGCGTGTCCGTCCCAAAAATGGATATGCTATACGCCCTTTCATTGCTATAAATTTCACGCAGGAAAGAGTAGGTACCGTCAACACCGTCTTCAAAACCAGCCGCTGTTTTATAGTAACTGGAGGCCGCGACTCCTGCATCTAATTCTTCGCCCAAATAGTCTTTGCAAGATTGTGTGCTAAACGCTATCAGGGTCAGCGCTATTAATATGGATTTTGTTATTTTCATTTTCATAATCATTTCATTGTTAGGTAGCCTCAATTAGAAGGACATGTTTATACCGCCCAAAAACAGTCTGCTTGAAGGCATTTCCCCGGAGGTGACATTACCCGCTCTTTCAGGATCAAATAACTTGTAATTAGACCATGTTATCGGATTTTGTGCAGTAACGAAAACCCTAAGTTTTGTCATTTTGAGTTTCCCAGCAATGCTTTCAGGAAGCGTATAGCCCAGTGTAATGTTACGCAGTTTCACAAAGCCACCATCCACATAATTAAGCGATGACCCATAAGTGATATTCTCCTGATTTTTGTTTGGTCGTGGATAGTCATTGGTCGGATTATCAATCGTCCAATAATCGACATCAAGATTGTTATAACGGGCCTGCATGGTAGCCTGGCCGTTGCTGAATTCACTTCTGATCTTAAAACCAAGTCTGTAGTAAAAGAAAAATGAAAAATCAAACCCCTTGAACTCAAATTTGTTATTCAATCCGCCATATGCTTGGGGAACATCGTTGCCCAATATCTTTCTGTCATTGGTAAGATCAATTTTCCCATCACCATTGACATCCTCCACCTTTATTTCGCCGGGGTATTGACCAAATGCCAAGGCAGCATCTTTTTCATCTGCCTGCCAAATTCCTATTTTATTATAATCATAGAAGACCCTGATAGGCTGGCCGATAAACCAGTTATTTCCCCTGTCGTCAATTAATTCGCCATTAGCACCTCTTAAGGCAAGGTCAACAATTTTTTCTTTTAAAGTTCCAAAGTTAACATCGGCTGTCCATTTCAAACCGTTTGGCTTGTCGATAATGGTAGAATATAGGGTAACTTCCAACCCGTCCGTTTCTGTACCGCCAATATTTTGCAAAATATAATCATAACCGGAGGTGGGGGGAAGTTGTCGGTTTAGCAGCAATGAAACGTCCGAAGTCGTATGGTAAACATCCACAAAGCCGGTTAACCTGCCGTTAAAGAAACCAAAATCAATTCCGGCGTCAATAGATTCTGAGATTTCCCAACTGAGGAGAGGATTAGCAATCAGATCAAGCCTAAAACCTTTGGCGTCCGTATCATTCCAGTCATAAAAGGTATTCGTCAAGGTGCCTTGTGTTTGATAAGGTAATACCGCAGTATTGCCCACTTTACCATACGATGCTCTTATTTTAAGCTCACTGAGGAAATTAACACTCGACATAAAATCTTCGTCTTTTATTCTCCAACCCACTGAAACGCCAGGGAAGTTATTCCACTTATTTCCTGTTGCAAGGCGGGAGGAACCATCCCTTCTCATGTTGACCTGAAACAAGTATTTACCTTTATAAGAATAATTAACCCGAGCCATATAAGAAAGCAACTGGTATTCCGCATAATTAGTACCGTATGACGTGACGGTCCCCAAATCCAATCTATTCCAGAAGGCTGATTCATAAGGAAGATTTTGTGCAGCTGTAGAGCTAATCTGATACTTTTGCTCAGCCGCACTCTGTAATAAAGTAACACCAACATTATGTTCCCCAAAAGCTCTGTTGTACGTCAGCAAATTCTCCAATGTGTAACCGGATTGTTCAAATTTTTCAAGCGACCCGAACGGAGTTCCATTTTTTCTGGTATTGGTAAATTGACCTTCAAAAATACCGCGCTGTTGATAGTACTGATCCTGCCCTAACAGGAATTTATAAGTAAGGCCTTTCGTGATGTTAATATCAAGGTATGCTGAAGAAAAAATCCGTGTGATCTTCCTTTCGTCTACGCGCTTGCCTGGAACTAATTCACTCAATGGGTTAGACCGGATTCCATCCGATATCGGCAAAAAGATAATCTTGCCCTCTGCATCATACGGCAATCCCAGCGGTGTTTGATTTACTGCCTCTGAAATCACAGAGCCCGATCCCCAATTTGTGGTAGCATTAGAATAGATAGAAGAGACCCCTACCTTAAACGTTTTACTTATTTCATGATCGACGTTGATGCGTCCTGTGTACCGTTTATAATCTACACCTTCAATAAGACCGTCCTCCTGAAAATTGTTAAAGGCTAGGTACACGCGTGTCTTATCGTTTCCTGCGGATATACTTAGCTGGTTATTTAACTGAGATCCGGTTTGATAGATCAAATCCTGCCAATCTGTTGACAAGCCATTTTGTACGGAGTTTAATTCGACCGGATCATTAAATACTACAGCATCATCAGGAATGACAGACCCCACATCGCCCCAAGCTGTTCTTCCTGATTGCCCGGCAGCGTTGACTCTGTTTGCTTCACGTTTTAAATCTGCAAATTGCGCCCCATTCATCATGGGAATTGTTCTAAAAGCCTCTGTTACACCATAGGTTGTACTAAAATTAACTCTGGTTACACCAGGCCGACCTCTTTTGGTAGTTACTAGAATTACACCATTAGAACCTCTTGATCCATAAACGGCTTGTGATGCAGCATCCTTCAGCACTTCTACAGACTCAATGTCGGCCGTGTTAAAATCGGAAATTGTTGAAGCACCAGCGGTCATCGGAATACCATCAATAACCCACAGTGGCTCGTTCGAGGCTGTAAGCGATCTTCTTCCGCGAACAGTAATCGTCGGAGATTCTCCAGGTCGTCCTCCATTTTGCAAGACGTCTACACCGGCAATTTGTCCTTTTATGGCATCCATTGCGTTACCGGTTGGGATTTTTGAAATCGCCTCACCCGAAACGGTAGAAATAGCAGAAGTCACATCGCGTTTTTCCTGTGTACCGTATCCTACTACGATAACCTCA
Source organism: uncultured Chryseolinea sp. (assembly GCA_964484845.1). GTDB lineage: Bacteria > Bacteroidota > Bacteroidia > Cytophagales > Cyclobacteriaceae > Chryseolinea. The sequence goes on from CAZAHL010000181.1 coordinate 11,098, forward strand.
GAAAGCTCGCTAACATCTGCAACCATTGTTACATTTATAGAGGTTCTGTTGTTGATGGGCTGTTCTTGCGTTGTATAACCGATAAACGAAAATGCCAACGTGCCAGAGCCTTGGTCACCGGTCACGTTAAGCCTGTAAGCACCTTCCACATCCGTTGTGGTCCCCGTGGAACTTCCTTTTATAATGACGTTAACGCCTGGCATACCAACACCGGTATCGTCCAAAACTTTTCCTTGAATAACATTCTGCTGCACAATGGCCGATGTCAAAATGCTACTAGTTTCAGTCTTCACAGTCAATCCAGCATGGAAAGCGGAGGTCAGTAAGGGAGAGCAAATGAATATCCACAAAACGGATACTCGTGTTCCGGTAAAGTATTTCATCATAGGTATTAGAGTTTGTTACTAGAAGGACGTAAGAACCCGCCGTGTACCTGACACACACGATTGTTTTTTGTTAGATTTTTTTAAAACTAGGCCATCACCTCTCCAAACTTCAAGTTTTTGACGTTTTTAAACCTTTGATCCATTTCGAGGATGATACCATCAATTGCTTATTATTGACTCTTTCGTAATGAGGTGAAGGTCAGACGTTAAGAAACTTTTGAGGTCTCGTTAGCCTGGGGGCCCCAACTATTCCTGTTTGGCTGGTAATTTTTCATCGGGGTTGTATTCAGCGTTTAAGCGCTTTGCATTTTCTTCAACCGTGGTGGGAAATCCTACTTTTTTTCTTAGTGTATTAACCTCAGCAGGATTTTCAATTGGCCAGATAGCATACTTCTTATCAGGCCTTAAACTGCTGGTTGCCTGAGAACCATAAATTTGTTTTTCACCCTTCCACATCAGCAATCTATCTTCCATCATAGCACACAGCGAGGGATTAGCCTCTCCCTCAGCTGCGCGTTTTTTAAATTGAGGAAAGTGTTTTTCTAAAAATGCTAAGTCTGAGTGCTGTACGGTATAAAATATTGCTTCCGACGCCTTTTCTCCAATCTTACTCTTTTCAATCCATCCATATTTTTCCAGAATAGCCGAAATTTTAATCTTATTTATATTGTCAATGGCTGCCATCTGACTTAAATATTTCCCTGCTTCGGGCGAATCAAGTCCAACAGAGTCAATCAATATTTTTCTGATTTTTTGATCTGCATCCAGCATTTGTTCCAGTTCAATTCTTAGCGAATCAAAATTAGTTTTCGTTCCTCCCGCCTGACCGTTGCTTATAACACTGTAACCACATTGCAAGGCGATTATGAATACGATCCGTAGGGTATCTTTTCTCATTTAGCGGTTTATTAGATTTTACAGGGTATATCCTCTGATTGTAATTAATCTCTTCCAACAACTGACTTCTTAAGCATCATGATGTGCCCCGGCGTGAAAAAGTTCATTTCATATTATAAAATGAGCATGCAGTTTTAATTCCTAGAATAAAATTTGAGTAACTTTTCTAAATTAAGATCCAATGTCGTTTAGTTAAGGCCGTCGGTCTGGATACTTTTTGGATCTTCAGGAAAAACCACAAGACGCAAGCTGTAGGCTTCAAGTCCAGTTGTGCATGCGAGGTAATTTCTGAAATGAACAAGAGGTGTATTAGTTTCATTCAGTACTGCTTTTCTCACTTCCAGCTTCTGGATTAGCAACATAATTTTATCTTTGGCCTGGCAGGGGCATGTGCGGATAAAATTCAGTTGCGTTTCCAGAAGCGCGGCCCACCGGGAGTGGAGGCAAGGCCTTTGGAATTAAGGTACAACTCATTAAACGACGTTGGGTGACTATATAAATTAATGTCAATAAATAGAACTCCACCTCCCTGATACCGATCGTTTTTTATTCATTGAATAGTTCGTAATAACTCCTACATTTAAATCCATGAAAAATATTTTTCTTCTCATTCTTGTTTGCTTCGGAGTGACTTCACTGCCTGCGCAAAAAAAAATAGCGGCACCTGAAATTGGCGTTGTTCAGGATTTTGAAAACGATAGTCTTCTCAACGCTTATGGTTACGTTTATCTCCTAGAATCTACTTCAAAATTATTCTCCCCAAAGAAAGTTTCCGACCAACAATTTGAAACGCTTCTACAAAAAATTAAAAAATTACAAACTCCATTGTTCGGTACCAACCTTTTTATTCCGGGAGAGTTAAAAGTTGTGGGTCCAGTGATCGACGAGAAAGCCGTTCTATCCTACGTGGAGGTTGTGTTTAAACGGGGCCATGCTGCTGGCATTAAATTAATCACTTGGGGAAGCGGAGGTTCCAGAGGAGTTCCGGAAGGATTCGACCGGACAAAAGCAAAAGAACAATTTGTCTCTATTGCCCGAAAGATTGCAACATTGGCGAAGAATTATAATATCACTCTGGCATTGGAAAATCTTAATAGTACCGAATGCAATTTTATAAACACAGTGGCCGAAGCATATGAAATAGTAAAGGCGGTAGATCATGAAAACTTTCGCCTGTGTGTTGACATCTACCACATGCTTAAGGAAGGCGAGTCAGCTGCGGTAATCGAGAAGACTAAGAAATATTTGGTGTATTGCGAGATCGCTGAAAGAGAAAACCGAACACCTCCAGGCGTTCGCGGGGATGATTTTAAACCCTACCTGCATGCGTTGAAAAAGATAGGATACCAGGGAAAGATTATAATAGAATGCCGTTGGGATGACATTCGGGTGCAAGGGGCATCAGCATATGAGTACCTTCATGGGCAAATAAGTGAAGTCTACAAAAATTAAAATATACTTCCTTTCTATCTTTCTCTTCTGAAACTTATCCCATTATAGTTGCGTTATTTGGACGAGCCTTTAGCCCCTTGAGAATCCCTACTTTCAAACGAACGCTGTTGAGTTTGGTTAAATTCGTGATATGGCTGGTTTAAAATATAGATATCTTGTCCCTAAATAGGGTTACATTTGTGCAAATCCATCGAAATGACAAGAATATGGTGCTAAGTTTCACGTTGCTTAATGCCATTGATCATGTTTGAACGGCCATGCTTTTTTAATGAAATACTTGATTTGAGCAGAAATTGATACTTCAGCGAACTATACAGCAATCACCAAAACCTTTCCTATATTGAAAACATCGATTCTGATTTTGGTGTTAGGTTTCCTTGTGTGCTGCTTGACGATTAGCCTTCCCCTGTCCGAACTATTGCGAAAGAAAAATTTAAAGAATAAACACACGTAGATGAGACAACTAAAGATTATTAAGCAAATCACCAACCGTGAGAGTCAATCACTTGATAAATATTTGACAGAAATTGGTAAAGTCGACTTAATTACAGCCGAGCAGGAAGTAGAGTTAACCAAACGTATCAAGGCTGGGGATCATATGGCTCTGGAAAAACTGACAAAAGCGAATCTTCGATTTGTGGTGTCCGTTGCCAAGCAGTATCAAAATCATGGCTTGTCGCTGAATGATCTTATTAATGAAGGAAATGTTGGCTTGATAAAAGCAGCATCCCGATTTGATGAAACGCGCGGCTTTAAATTTATCTCTTATGCCGTTTGGTG
>CAZAHL010000182.1:0-14589 GCA_964484845.1 uncultured Chryseolinea sp.
AAGAGCAGTACTGAATGAAACTAATACTTGAGATGTTTATTTCAGAAATTACCACTGCTGCACAACCGGACTTGAAGCTTGTAGCTTTTCTTGAAAGATCCAAAAAGTACCCAGACCGACGGCCTCAACTAAACGACATTGATTATTCAACCAGAAGATTTACCCTTAGGGAATCAAAACATGGCGTAATGAAGATTCCAGATCTTCAAATGTTGTTTTAGAAACAAATCTAAAAACACCAAGTTTATTGAATTGTTCAATTTGGACTTTACCCAATCCGTTAGATAAAATGATAACGGGTATGCGCTTCAAACTTTTATTTCGCTTGATCGCTATTACACACTCCAGCCCATCAAATTTGGGCATGTGCAGATCAATAAAGATGGCGTCTGGTTTTTTTTCTTCAGATGCTAGGATGGTTAATGCTTCTTCTGCATCTAGTGAACTGGTACAATTAATTTTAGGATTGATTTTGTTAATGGCTTTTTTAAAATACTCGATGTCGTCTTGATCATCGTCACAATAAAAGATGTTCATCTTGTTAGAACAACGATCAAACGTTTTAGTTCAGCAACACAAACTATCAGTTTGTTGCTTCAATAAGAACATACAAGGTGTTGAATATCTCTCAAACTAATTTTTCTTTCGCAGTTCTTTTGTAATAGTCCGGACATTTTACTTTTTACTACTTACTACTTACTATTCACTTCGTAGCGAGTTTGCAGGATTTGTGGAAGCTGCGCGTACCGATTGAAAACTAACGGTCACCAACGCTATAACTATTGCAATTAGCCCGGCGTATGCAAATACCGTTACATCGATTGGAACTTTATATGCAAAGCCCTCAAGCCATTGATTCACAGCATACCATGCGAGTGGTACTGAAAGAAGGAAAGCAATGCAGACAAGCTTGATGAATTCTTTCGACATCATGGCTGTAATCTGACTGACGGTTGCACCCAATACTTTTCTCACCCCAATTTCTTTGAAGCGTCTTTCGGCCATAAAGGTAGAAAGACCATACAAACCCAAGCTCGAAATGATCATGGCAATAATGGTAAAGGTGGTGATGATCGTTGCCATCTTACGGTCCTGATCGTACTGCTTTTGAATGTTGTCTTCGAGGAAATTGTATTCAAACGGTGTATCGATTACTAGACTCTTCCAGGTTTTTTCTACCGATGCGACTACATCGTCAAACCGGCCGGGATCCACCGTAGCCACCAGGTATCTGTATTGCCCGGTGGATTCGGGTATCCGAAACAAGGTAGGTACAATCGGGTCTTTCAGAGAAGTTTGGTTGAAGTCATCCATAACGCCAATAATTTCACAGCTGGTATTCTCTCCCTGCCAATCGTAGTGGATCAACTGACCGATCATCTTGTCGGGGGCAAATCCAAATTTAGCAGTGGTAATCTTGTTGATGATCACTTTACCCTGACTTTCTGATTTACGATTGTCCGTGAAGTTCCGACCCGCAATAAGTTTGATTCCGAGTTGATCGAGGTACTCTACATCAACACCATTTTGCACGATGTCGGTGGCGCTTTCCATGTTACCTCCATCGGTATAATACATCATATCATTGAAGATAGGGGAACCGGGAACATATTCAGCGCCGGATACTTTCACGACGCCGTTGGCCTGTTGCAGCTCTTTTTTCAAAACATCATATTTTGATCTTGCAGCGTCAGTGCGCAGCGGTAAAACGATCTTGGCATTGGCATTAAATCCCAGGTCTTGGGCCTGCATGAAAGAAAGTTGACGCGAGATTACGATCATGCCGCAGACCAGAACGATGGCGATCATGAATTGAAATACAACCAATACTTGCCGTACACGTCCTGAGGAAATACTTGCGTTGAACTTCCCCTTAAGAACTTGTGCCGGTTGAAAAGAAGACATGTAAAAAGCCGGATAACTTCCCGCCAGCAATCCCGTAACGACTGCCAAGGCAGCCAACGCCAGGATGAAGTACACACTATTTTCACTGTTGAATGAAATCGATTTTCCAGAAAGCTGATTGAAGAAAGGTAGCGCAAGTTGCACGAACACAAGGCTAAACAGCATGGAGATCGTAACAATGACCATTGCTTCACCCAGTATTTGTCGGATCAAAGAACTGCGAAAAGCACCCATCACTTTCCGGACGCCTATCTCAGTGGCACGCTTCATGGCCTTCGCGGTAGATAAGTTCATAAAATTGATGCATGCAATAAGCAGGATGAACACACCAATGGAAACAACTACATAGATGTAGGTAATACGCGGGTTTTTATCGACCGCGGATCTCAGGTAAATATCGGCTAATGGTTCAAGGGAAAGGGTTTTTTGCAAACCGAGTGCTTTCATGTCTTCAGAGCCGTGCTTGATCAGGACTGCATTGATCTTTTTATCAACCGCTTCCTTGTTGTGACCCTTTACAAGTTTGACGTAGGAAGGAACAAAATTTTGTCCAGCCCATTCATTGGAAGCTCCAGGATCGGTGCGCAGATATTGACCCCAGCCATCACTCATCATAGAGGTAAAGAAGCTAGCGTGAAGGAAACTATTTTTTGTATCGTCAAAGACTCCCGTAATCTTGTAATTGTAATTAGTGGTTGAAAATCCCTGACGAATTATAATGCTTTTATCCAACGCAGGTTCGTTTCCAAAAAGCTTTTTCGCGAGCGTAGCCGAAAGCACACCGGTGTTGGCATCCGTCAGCGCTTTTTTCACATTGCCTTCAGTAAGCTCGTAGGTAAGGACATCGAACAAAGTAGAATCAGCAATGTAGCCGTCACTTTCATAGAAGAGTTGGTCGCCATATTGTATCAAACTTTGGGCGACGCCGGGTGGATTCAAAATCCGCACAGCTGATTCTATTTCTGGAATCTCATCGCGAAGAGCCATGGCAATTGGGGGGGAAATGCTTCCCATTTTGCCAAATTTAGAGTCTGTATTTATGCGGTATAAATCTCCGAGTCTTTCATTGTGACGGTCGTAGGTAAGTTCATCCTGAACATAAAGGGCCAGCAACAGGCAGCAGGCAATTCCCAGCGACAGTCCCAGAATGTTAATGGTAGAATAAACTTTACTCCGAAGGATATTGCGAATGGCGATGGTGAAATAATTTTTAAGCATAAGCGGCAGTTAACAATTCAAATGGCGTCTAAATACAGTGCCACTTATTAATGCGTGAATCCAGGAGGAATTTAAAGATTAAGAATAATGAAATCGTCAAATACGAACGAAATTGTCCGGTGGCGGTCTTTGTGTGGATTCAACGATTTCGATTGCTCCCGGTGTTGGAAGGAGGTATAGCGCTAATTAACAGGGGAATTAAACAAACTATCCATTAGCAAGGAATAGTGAAAGGTAATCAGTAATCAGTTCAGTTCAGTTCGCACCGATTATCGGGTTGTCGCATTTTTACAATTTCTATTTTAGACGGATAATCAAATTTGTTAAATAATCGATCTAAATTAAAGTATGAATATAATTACACCGAAACCATTCTTTGGCGCGTACAAGGTTCTGGGAATATTATTTGTGATGACTGCTTTTAATGAAAGCTACCCGCAGAAAACTGATGAATTAAAATGGTTGGTTGGTACCTGGACGATCGACACAGGGCAAGGTTTTGTGGTTGAGAAATGGCAAGTTTTGAATGACACCACACTTTCCGGCAAGAGTGTATTTGTAAAGAGTGGTAATGACACGATTCCTCAAGAATCACTCGAGCTATCGTATCGAAAGGGACAATGGACATACATCTCAACTGTTCAAGGGCAAAACAACAATCGACCTGTTCCTTTTAAGATGATATTTTCAAATGGTACGGAATTTATTTGTGAAAATCCGACGCACGACTTTCCTCAACGCATTGCCTACCGCAGAATAAATCACCAGTTATTTGCCAGTATAGAAGGAAAGAAGAATGGACGCCTTAAAAAAGACAATTTTGACTTTATCAAGGTCAATGCTATCAATAAATAATTATTGCCCGACGACAATTGCGGGTAGCGAAGGCGTTCAACGCTTAGCGTTTCTGCAGTTGGAGGGATTAGAAGCAACTTACTATCCACGGTGCCAGCACCAAATTAATTTGAAAATACTGTATTCATTCACAACATCCCATAGTCGCATAAATCTTTGTATGGGCTGACCTTTCGCCGTTGCCGGTGTTCCGGTAAGTATTACACACGCGCCGTTGTTGGTGAAACCACTCGCAAGCATCCACACAACACCAACAACGGCGTTTGCAGGCAGTGTAATAACTGCTGCACATCGACATCCAGCTGTTTCTGACATTTGGGAAAAAATGACGTTAGTTGCATACTTTTTACCAATGAACTCTTTGCCAGAAGGTAATGAACCATTTGTAGATTTTGAAATGATAAAATGAGCATAGAAGATTTGCAGCAGATTTTGTGCAACTCAACAGAGTACAGCATTAAAGAAAAATGGTAAACCATTTATGTTTTACATTGGCGGAAAAATGTTTTTAGCAACATCACCGGACAAAGCCTAATTCCGTATCTTTCAAAGTAATAGAAGAAAGACTTGAAGAGTTGAGTAATGGAGATGGCTATTAGAAAGGTAAGCGAAGCGAGTATCACTGACATTTTCGATGCTATTTGCTATTTCTAAACTAATTAAATTAAATCAAATGAAACGTTGTCTTATTATTTTCTTCTTAGGGGTATCTATCACTGATACAACCGCTCAACAACATGATGTTGCCACACTCGTCCACCGTATTGTGCACGAAAGTGTGACAATAAAAACAGGAGAAACTGTCTATGTATTCGGAGGAATTCATGCATCTCCTTTAATCGAAAATATTGTCGCTGAGTGTAAGGCTATGGGCGCTAATGCTTTTCCCATAATAAGTGGTGATAAAGTCGAGCGATCTGGTCATGTTAAAAATGCACCTTTTAAGAGCGGTTTTCTAAACAAGAGTAAACTTTTTGACTCGCTTAATGCTGCGCAGGTTTGGATTGTTATCTACCCATTTATCGAAGATCCAGAAACCAGCTACAACAATATCGCTGAAGAGGAGCTGATTCAGTTGACAAAAGTAGAACATGAGATATATGCGGAAGCGGCAAGGCGTCATATCCGAATTCTGCGTGTAGCACATCCTTCCCGTTTATTAGCAGAAAGCCTAAAAGTAAATTATGACGATTACGGGAAAATGATATTGAAAGCAAGCATCTATGACCAGACTGAGGTTAATTGGGTAAGTGATAATGTTAATAGATTAAATGGTTTTTTAGTTACGGCTAATAACGTACGCATCACAACTAAGTCAGGAACTAATTTCAGTTTTTTAGTTAGCAAAAGGCCTGTAATAGTAAACGACGGTAAAATAACGGAAGAAGAAAGACTTAGCATGAAAGGTTTTGACAAGGAAGCGAGTCTACCCGCTTGGTCAGTCGAGGTTAGTGTTCTAGAAACCTCAGCTATGGGCAAAGTTTTTATACCGCGTGCGAAATGCGATTATAATGAAATGACAGGAGTCAGTTTCAATTTTAATAGAGGAAAGATAGAAAATTTTAAAGCGACAGCGGGCGGAGAATGCTTTACAAACAAACTTGCAAGGCGTGACGGTCCCAAGGATTTAATTGGAAGTATTTCATTTGGTTTTAATCCAGAACTAAAAACAATGGATAGCAATGGCGGTCTAATTTGGCCAAAGGAGGGTGCTGGCATTATTTGGATAACTATCGGAAGCAATGCGCATTTAGGTGGTAAAAACCCTGTAGGCTGCGGGCAATTCAGTTTCCCAATTATTGGTGCCACCGTTGAGATAGATGGAAAAGTGATTATAAAGGGAAGTTAACTTGTTTTCTGTGGCGGATTAGAAATCAGGAGTGGTGATCAGTGATCAGTAATTATTTCTCAATCGCTTTACTCAGTATCAGGTTCCATCACGTTGGATCTAACCGCTCGCCGTTGTCGGGGTCCGGTAAGTATTACCCACCCGCCGTTGTTGGTGACGTCACGCGCAAGCATCCACACAACACCAACAACGGCGGTTGCAGATAATTTGTTACATCCCACAGAATTTTGACCAATAGAAGACATGTGTTTCTGTGGCGGATTAGAAATCCAGAGCAATGATCATCAATTATTTTTTTAATCACTTTTCAGTAAATTATACAACTTACGATCATGATCCATGCTCGGAGGGTGAACGTCAAACTACTTGCAAGAAAATTAACAATGCTAAAATCATTTCTAATAATAGGACTGTGTACCGCCTGCTTAGGTTTTTTAGGTTGTAAAAGTAAAACTCCTGATACAACATTGCGAACTGATAACAATTCTCAAAAAATGAAGATTACAGAAGAAACTTTAAAGCAGATCCTTGAGGCATTCAATCGACACGATCTTGATGCGATAATGGAATTCTTTTCCGAGGATTGCTCATTTGATTTTCCCAGGGGTCCAGAGTTCTGGGGACAACGTTTCAAGGGAAAAGCACAGGTACGAGAGGCACTTGCAGGCCGCTTCAAAGGAATTCCTGATGTTCACTATGGTGACGACCGTCATTGGATTTCAGCCGATGGAAATAGGGGAGTATCCGAATGGACCCTTACTGGAACTACAACGGTAGGGATTGGTGTAAAAGTGAGAGGCTGTGACCTTTGGGAGTTTAGTAATAGCAAAGTTACCCGAAAGGATTCATATTGGAAAATAGTTGAGTCGAACGAGCACAATAAATAAATCAGGTTCAGCAACGACAGATTGAGTAGGTCAGCTAAGCAGAAATCTCTTCCTTCCCCGGAGTTTCTCCCTTGTCCTGTTGCTTATCTTCAATAATTTTTGGAATTGCCTGCGTATAAATCAGGCCGATTTTTGCCGCATGTTCGGCAGCTTCTACCGTGTTGTCTACGATGACCATGTCCACTTTGTCCGCTGCAAGTTCGTTGGAAATATCGACAGCAATTTTTTCACGGTCTGCGAGTTGCACATCCCGGATATAGATAGCCAGAATCCTGCCTGGAAACTTATCGACAACTTCATGGTAAATTTTCGGATCTTCCTGACCTGAGTCACCGATCAACACAAAATTCAGAAGAGGGTAAGCGAGCAAAATATTTTTGATCTCCCTAAATTTGTGACTCATATGGTCGGCACTCGCCGTAGTCTCGTTAAATCCATAATCGCGAAGCAGCAGCGGTCCTTCCGGAATTTCATTCAGGTCCAGAAAATCGATGAGCAAATCGTATAAGTTCCAGGGACTGCTGGAGACGTAAAAAAAAGGATTGTTCCGTTTTCCGTTTCTACCCAATTGAAGCGACTTGTAAAATTCAGAAACGCCGGCAAAGGGAAGGCGGCTGTGCGCATTGTGCAGAAAGGTGTTTCGGGACATAGCCATCAGGTTGGTAGCGGTGGTCTTAACGACAGTATCGTCAATGTCACTGATAATTCCGTATTCGGCGTCAACTGGCGGTACAAGAACGTACGCTGTACTTTGCATTCCAGGCGTGAAGGAAAACGGCGCCTCCATAAGCTCAACTTCTATCGGGTGCCACATATTTTTCCATGCTACAGGCTTATCGGTAAAAAGATCGATCGTAAAATAACCTTCGACGTCTGTGGTCACAAAATGGGTGTTGCCCTGAAAATCTATTTTTAAGCGGGCGTTTGGCACTTCATCGGTCTCAAAGCGCTTGTACATGCTGAGCAGATTATTCCAAACAGTATCCTTGTCTGTTGATTTTCGAATCGCTTTGTCCTTAAGCACACGGCCTTTTACATACAACCGGTTAACCGTTCCGTAGCTTCTGTAGGTAACAATTTGTAATGGATCATCAGAATGCAACCTTTTCCTCAACTCGAGGGCTAGCGCATCAAAGTTCTCTTCTATACCTGCAGCCAGTTTAGAAAAATGTCTCTTTAATCCTGACATAGAATTTAAATGTTTATTAAAATTAACATTTAAACTCAAATGAATTGCTCACACTAGTTTTAACGGTTGCAGATTAAATAAAAAATCGCTCCACCCAAAGTTTAAAAATGGAATGTGAATGCAGAATTCGCGCTGGCAACGAAACCTTATTGCCACCAGTAAGATCGCGTTGAAAATCTACGTCCCAGCTATCATTGATAAACTTGGCAGAAACACCCAATCTAAATCTAAAATCGTAAATCTAAAATCCAATTTCATCTACTTAAGTTCCTCTAAATCCCCGCCTCCTTATCCAGGTATTCCTGAACGATATTTATTGCGTTGGTAACAACATCGCTGAGCGCCGTGATAAAGGTACCCGGCTCAGCAATGGAAATGGCGTGTTTAATCGCTTCAACTTCCTTTGGAATGGTTTCGAAGGTAACATTTTTATCTACGGATTGAATTCCCTGTACAATGAGTGAGATAATGTTTTCTTCTGTTCTTCCTCGTAAATTTTTTTCCTGTCGTATAATAATGTGATCAAACATCTCTGCACCCAATCGGCCTACATCGACAATGTCCTGATCACGGCGATCGCCAACTCCGGCGATAATACCAATCTTCTTTGTTGCCTGAACGGTATTTAAAAACTCATGAATAGCGATGAAACCTGCCGGGTTGTGCGCAAAGTCGATCATCACCGTGAAATTCTTAAAGGTAAAAATGTTCATGCGGCCCGGCGTTAGGGCAGGAGACGGAATGAAAGTTTCCAATGACAAGCGGATCGTTTCGGTTTTAAATCCATAAAGGTAAGCTGCCAAAGACGCAGCGAGAATGTTGCCGATCATGAATTTTGCCTTTCCGCCAAACGTAAGCGGTATGGTTGTTACTTTCTCAATCCGGATTTTCCAGTCACCTTTTTTAATAGTAACAAAACCGTTTTCATAGATCGCGGCGATTCCGCCGCTCTTACAATGTTCTACGATAACAGGATGATCTTCATTCATGCTGAAGTAAGCAACTTTACAGTCTAATCCTTGGGTGAGTCCTACACAACCTTTATCTTCCGCATTGAGCACCGCCCATCCCGTTGCTTTAACGCTTCTGACAACGACAGATTTGACACGGGCAAGATCTTCCAATGTATCGATGTCGCTGATACCAAGGTGATCTTCTGTAATATTAGTTACGATGCCAATGTCGCACTGATTGAAGCCAAGACCGGATCGCAGAATACCACCGCGAGCCGTTTCTAATACGGCAAATTCTACCGTAGGATCTTTCAGGATAAACTCCGCGCTTAATGGTCCCGTTGTGTCGCCTTTTTCCAGCAAATGATTCTGCACGTAGATGCCATCCGAGGTGGTGAATCCCACACGAAAGCCTACATTTTTAATAATGTGTGCCAGCAGACGCGTGGTCGTTGTTTTGCCGTTGGTCCCCGTTACCGCGATGATGGGAATTCTGCAGGGCTTTCCCGGCGGATAAAGCATATCAATGACAGGCGCTGCGACATTCCGCGGCAGCCCTTCCGAAGGGGCGAGATGCATCCTGAATCCAGGAGCCGCATTCACTTCCAGGACAACGCCGCCCGATTCTTTTAAGGGTTGTGTAAGGTTAGGGGCCATAATATCGATCCCGCAAATATCCAGACCGATGACGTGGGCAATGCGTTCGGAAACAAAAATATTTTCCGGATGCATCATATCCGTTACATCGATGGAAGTGCCACCGGTGCTTAGGTTTGCCGTTGACTTTAGATAAACAACTTCACCTTCCCCGGGGATTGTATCCAATGTATAGTTCTTCAACGTAAGGAGGTCCAGGGTATCACGATCTACCGTAATTTCCGTCAATACATTCTCATGCCCATAGCCTCTTCGTGGATCTTTGTTCTCGGTATCGATTAATTGTTGTATGGTTTGCTTATTGTCACCGATAACACGTGCCGGAACACGTTGGGCGGCAGCAACGACCTGATTGTTAATAACCAGTATCCTGAAATCATGGCCTGTAATAAACCGCTCTACAACGACTCGTCTGGAGTAAGTTTGCGCATGAAGTAATCCGTTAACCGCTTTTTCCCAATCGTTCACATTGATAGAAGCGCCTTTACCGTGATTGCCATCGAGTGGTTTGATGACAATGGGATAGCCGATATTACCAATGACGTTTCGTAATTCTTCTTCGGTTGAGCAAACATCGCCTGCCGCTACGGGTATCGCTGCCATCTTCAGCATACGTTTCGTCGTTGCTTTATTTCCGGCAATATCGACAGCAATGTTACTGGTATTCTGTGTTATCGTTGCTTGGAAGCGTACCTGATTAACGCCATATCCCAGTTGGATCAAGGAATTGCTGCCCAATCGAATCCAGGGGATTTCCCGGGACACAGCTTCATCCACTAACGAGCCTGTGCTAGGCCCAAGACGCACCACTTCCCGGATCTCGCGCATTTTCCTGATGTCGCCGTTCACATCATATTCGTTGCCGGTAATTAACGCATCGGCGATACGCACAGCAGCCTCCGCTGCATACATACCCACATTTTCTTCCGCATAGCTAAACACAACATTGTAAATCCCGCGGGTTTTTGTTTCTCTCGTACGCCCAAACCCTGTTTCCATCCCGGCCAGGCTTTGTATCTCAAGGGCTATATGCTCGATGACATGACCCATCCAGGTTCCTTTTTCCACACGGTAAAAGAACCCTCCAGGCCGGCCTTCGGAACACCGATGTTCGTACATGCCCGGAAACATGGCTTCTATCCGTTGCCGGAATCCATCAATTTTATTGGTTGGAAGATCCTCAAGCTCTTCAATATCCAATCGCATCTGGATTAATTTTTTTCGATTTACGCTCCAGATGTTTGGACCGCGAAGGGCCAGGACTTTGAGTATTTTCATTTCAATATCTTTAGAAAGCTGCGTGCTGAGAGTTTAGGGGCACGAAGCTAGTACATCCCTGCAATGATGGCAAAAAATGTGTTTACGTGTTTAGGTGTTAGGTGTTTATGTTGTGGTTAGATGCTGATGTGTGCGTAAAGCCGCAGGCATTCCGTGGACGGGAAACTTAAGCACATACACACTTACACGAATGTGTTTACGTATTTAGGTACTTAGGTGCCTATGTGCGCAAAGCTGCAGGCATTAAGTAAACCGGAAACCTAAGCACGTACATACTTAAACACCTAAACACTTGCTATAATAGCGTTGAATCGATTAACATTACGAAAAATTTGGGAGTAACTTTTGAAACAATCGATGGATATGATTCCTAAAGGCAAACTCATTGTAATTGGAGGGGCGGTAGATAAAGGAAGTTTTACCGAAAAAAATGATGAAAAGGAGATTGAAAAGAATTTTAATTTTTTCGAACGCGGCATTCTCCGACGCATTATTGTGGAATCCACGCTTGGCATTGAATCCCGGATTGAAGTGATCACTACCGCTTCACAAATTCCGGAGGAAGTTGGGCATGAATATGTGAAAGCTTTTAATTACCTGGGCGGAATAAATATCGGTGTAATCGGGATCAAAAGCCGGGAAGAGGCCAATTCTAAAGAGGTCAATGATCGTTTGACGCAAGCCCACATTGTTGTTTTTACAGGTGGAGACCAACTGCGCCTCACGTCGATACTGGGAGGTACTACTTTTCATCGAACATTGCTTACGAAGTATCATTCTGAGCCAGTCGTTATTGCGGGCACTTCGGCGGGTGCTGCGGCAAGTTCTAATAGCATGATTTATCAGGGCTCCGCCTCGGAAGCTTTGTTGAAAGGCGAAGTGAAAATTACCAGCGGTTTAGGATTAATTAACAATGTCATTATCGATACTCATTTCGTTCATCGTGGTCGCATCGGCAGGTTATTTCAGGTGGTGGTTAGCAATCCTATGGTATTGGGTATTGGGCTAGGGGAGGACACTGGATTACTCATCACCGATGGAAAAAAAATGGAAGCTATTGGATCCGGACTTGTTATTTTGGTCGATGGCCGTTTTATCAATGACACAAATCTTACTGAAATAGAACTGGGAGAACCCATCTCCATTGAACACTTAGTGGTACACGTTATGGCAAAGGGAAGCCTCTACGATCTGGACACACATAAGTTGACGGTCCATAAACAACTTAAAGTTGTACCTGCAAAAAATGGACAACCCGACAAATGATTCAGCCTAAGATTATAATTCATGGGGGTTTTTTCAGCGAGGCTGATACAACGGAGGACATTAAAACCGCCAAGCAAAACGCGCTGACGGATATCGCAAAAAAATCATTCGAATTTATCAAGGAACATAGCGCCCTGGAAACGGTGGTCTATGCGGTGGAATTACTAGAGGATTGTGATCTTTTCAATGCCGGCACCGGTTCACAAATTCAGGGGGATGGAAAAATCAGAATGAGTGCCTCGCTGATGGATGGTATATCGCTGAAATTTTCCGGAGTGATCAACATTGAAGACGTAAAAAATCCGATCCGGGTGGCTGAACGTCTACAGTCGGCAGATGATCTCGTTCTAGCAGGGGAAGGTGCATTACAGTTTGCACGAAGCCAGGGTTTTGAATCGTTTAATCCCGAAACAAAACATCGCAGAATTGAATATGAAGCCAAAAGTGGCAAGGCAAGAGTAGGTACGGTCGGATGTGTTGCCCTAGACATGTCGGGTAGGATTGCCGTTGCAACTTCAACCGGGGGAAAAGGGTTTGAGATGCCAGGTCGTGTATCGGATTCCGCCACTGTTGCTGGCAATTATGCCAATGGTTTCTGTGGCGTATCTTGTACAGGAGTGGGTGAAGATATCGTGAGCGGCGCGGTTGCTATAAAGATTGTTACGCGTGTCACTGACGGGATACCCCTTCCGGAAGCGTGCGCAAAAACATTTGCCGAACTAACTCCTTTCGATGGGTTTGCCGGGGCCATTGCTATTGATAAAAAAGGCAACATGTTCCGCATTGACTCGCATCCCAGGATGGTATTTGCTTCCTATGATGGTGAGAGCATGGAAGTTTTTGAATAAAATAAGGCAACGTTCAGATCTGTAACTTGCACCCGACGCGGTTGAGCAAGCAGCCTGATATTATTTTAAAGAATTTCATGTGTTTGCGTGTTGTTTCAATATCAACCGAATACTTTATTAAAGGATATTATTTATCTTAGTTTAAACTAGTTTTTCCTGCTCATCTCCGCGAACTAAGGGTGAGTGGCGGGTTAAACTCTGAGGAAGATGGATAACAAAAACTTAAATCATTAAAAAAGAAGTTATACATTGACGGATCTTTAGAGTCCAATGGTGGTACATCGGGAATACAGCGAACTTGTAAAAAACATTCGTGCGAATGATAAAGTAAGTTTTGAAATACTTTTCAAGCTGCTGTATACACGTTTGAGAAATTTCGCTAATACAATGATCAATAGTAAGCCGGACGCCGAAGACATTGTACAAGAGATATTTTTAAACCTTTGGAAAAACCGGAGTGCGCTGGATGAATCCAAATCGCTGGAGAGCTATTTGTTTATTTCTACACGGAATCGTTGCCTGAACTGGCTGAAACACCAGAAATCGGAAAATGAATACGCGAGGATAATGGCGCTCGTTTATTACAATGCAGTAGATGAGCATACGCCACACGAAGCTGCGGTAGGTGAGGATATTGAGAAAGATTTCTATAAAGTCCTTGACGATCTTCCAACGCAATGCCGTAAGATATTTGAATTAAATCGTTTTGAGGGATTAAAATATCATGAAATAGCAACCAAGCTGAACATCTCTATAAAAACGGTTGAAATGCAAATGTCCCGTGCATTGGTGAAGATTCGGTTTCAATTAAAAAAGCATACAGGCAGTATCCATCTTTTCCTTTTCTGCCTTCTGAATTAAGTTTTCTCAAAAAACATCGAAAGATTTGTCGGGGTAAAATTGAGGTGAGTTGTATTTACTGTACGATACCTTTCCATGAACGACAAGACGCACTCCCCGGGGGAGATTAAGGATCTAATAATCCGGTTTTTAAGGCATACTACTTCCGCTGAGGAAGTCATAATTCTCGAAAACTGGCTGAATGAAGATCCCTCTCACAAGATTCAATTTGACAAAATTAACACTGCAGTTCAAGCTGTTTCAGATGACAGTAGCTCGTACCGGAGCATTGATGATGCATGGAAGCTACTGTCAGCAGAAATTGACAAACATCCGTTGGATAAAAAGCTTATCGCACTCAAACCTTCTTCCCGGTTGTCTTTGCTGAAAATTGCGGCGTCTGTTATCATACTAATATCTGCAAGCATCGGCGCATGGCGTTACGTCGGATATTTAAATACAGCACAATCCCTCGTTGTAGTTGAAGCTTCGAGCAGTAAAAAGGAGATGGTCTTATCCGATGGCACAAAAGTATGGTTGAACGCAAACAGCATTCTCGAGTATGGCGCTGACTTTGGAAAAAAAACGAGAACTGTAAAGCTAAAGGGCGAAGCTTTTTTTGATGTCACAAAAACCGGAATTGACTTTATCGTTCAAACCGACAATCTGTCCATACAAGTAAAAGGTACAAGGTTTAATGTTTCCGCTTTTAATGACTCGGGTCGTGAAAGCACCACACTGGAAGAAGGGCGTGTGGTTTTGAAAATTAAAGGCACCGATAGAATGTTCGATATGCACCCTGGAGATCAGGTAACATTTAATCCCGAATCTAAAAAGATAAGTC
>CAZAHL010000183.1:0-14558 GCA_964484845.1 uncultured Chryseolinea sp.
CTAATTGAAGCTGGAGTTTATTTTGACAACTTCGTTAAGTTTACGCGCATGCCCTTCAGGGCTTCAGTTTTTCGAATGCTCCAATACGCAGGACTGCATCCTGCGTTGTTGATAACACCCTTTCAGGGCTTCGACTGCTAATATAGAAACTAGTTCGAAGTTTATTGACCGATTTGTTTATCAAAATACGGTTGTTCTGATATTTGTTCGTTCAGAGAGCTAAACTACAAACATAAAAGTGCTGTTCTTGTGCTAAGATTTGAGCGATAACATAGGATATGAAAGAAATATCACAGATGTGTGCATAGACAAGGGATTTCATCAGGGCTATTCACATGGCTGGACAGAATTAAAACAAATCCCATCAATTATCCCCTGTGTTTGACATGATTGATCGCGTATATGCAAATCGGAGCGGCTTCATTTTACTTATTGTACAGCCCCTGCAGCTCATCTACATTTAAAGGTTAATCCCCTAACTAGTGTACATAGACAAGGGATGAAATCCCGGGTAAAGTTTGAATATTTACTCATTTATTTTTAACTTATGTTCTTCCATGGTGCGTACGTCGCTTCACGTTAAGTTGACGGTTTTACAATTTCTTCGTCTTTCTTCCTGTTTCAAGTTTTACCGATGTTTCCCGTAATGCGATCTTAGGTAAGGTGGAGGCATTCTTTTTTATATAAAGCTCAAGAGGTGCACGATTGTATTTTGTCATACTTCGCAGCACCCATGATATAGCTTTTGTAATTAATATTTTATCTTCTCCTTTTAGCTTGTCAACAATGTTCAAAGCGGTATCCGACAACGACTTGTTCTCTGCCTTTCTTAAAGGGACACAAAAAAAAACAAGAGATGCTCGCCGCTTGTTTATGTTTTTACTCCTCGAAAATTTTAGGAGCAAAGGTTTCCACTGAATCCATTGCTCGGGTATCTCAGTACCAGAATATTTGGAAGTACACAACGCGTCTATTTCTGCCCAACCTTCTAGATGATCCAGCCATTTATTGAAAGAAACAGGATTGAATTTCCGCTGCTCTGGTTTAGCATAGTCCAATAAAATTCCTGCCATGCATTTCTCCGTAGCGGACTCTCCCTGGATCAAATCATTAAGCGTCGCGGCAAAATCCTTTGATGACAGCGCACGATGTTCCTTCATCCAAGCTTTTGCGATGCTGCGAAGAATTGGCATACTAATAGGATAACGCGGATGCGTATTACCTAAATACTCATCCAGGAACGTATGTTGGGTGGGTTTCCCAGCCTTTTTTTTAATCAGGTGTAGGATCTCCTGATGAAATGAATTTTTCATAATTGCGAAATCTTTATATTGTAGCGGATAATCCTGCGATGTGTTTAATCCTATGCTACGGTTCATTTTTATCTTTCTCGTTCTTTCCACATCGCTCCCATTGGCGGCTCAACAGCCCGTACCGGTTCAACAGGAAGCCCGCCAGTTAAAGAAAGTTATTTTTTTGAATCACATAAACCCCAAACCAGTTGATAACGGATTTTCAGCAGTTGTATTCGATCATCTGTTGCACGAACTGGATCCCGAAAAGCTCTATTTCACGCAACAGGAAATTACAGAATTATCCGCCTATAAAAATAAGATTGATGATGATTTAAATACTTCTTCCTGGAATTTTTTACCGGTCGTTACAAGCCTGTATAAAAAGAGTCTGTTGCGCGCAGATGGATTAATCACACAGTATACTCAATCAGCTTTTGATTTTAATAAAAAGGAAATTTTCATACCCGATACAAATTGGGCAGAAAATGAAACCACAAACGCAAGGAGTTGGTATATGAATTTGAAATTTGAAACACTTCATGAGCTTGCATACTTGAAAAAAAACATGACTGAGATTTCCGACAAAGAATTTTTGCTTAAAAAAGAAGGGGAAGCAAGGCAAAGGACGAAACGGAGTAGTTCAAGAAGAGTGAAACGAATTCTTAATCATCCGTCCGGATATGAAAATCATGTAGCCACACTTTTTCTGCGATCGATAAGCTTAGCCTTCGATCCGCATAGCTCCTATTTTTCGCCCACCGATATGGAAAATTTTATGGCTTCATTGAGCACAGAGGGCTATTATTTCGGAATTAGCGTAGATGAAAATGACGAAGGCGAAATTGTGATCACGCAACTTACTCCCGGAGGACCTGCATGGAAGTCTGGTGAAGTTCATGCCGGCGACATCATCGAGCAAATACGCTGGGCAGGTAATAATTGGGTGGATGTTGTCGGAATGAGCAAGCGGGAGATTGACGATCTGCTTCTGGAGTCAAACCGAAACGTGATTGAACTGAATTTAAAACAAACCGGTGGAATTCAAAAAACGGTTGCCCTTCGAAAAGAAAAGATGGAAGCCGAAGAGAATATTGTTAAAAGTTTTATTTTGGAAGGCGAAAAGAAAGTAGGGTATGTGTCGCTTCCTGGTTTTTATGCTGACTGGGGCGAAACGGAAGGTTCGCGTTGCGCAAATGATGTAGCGAAAGAAATTTTAAAACTAAAAAAAGAAAATATCGATGGATTAGTACTGGACGTAAGATACAACGGTGGGGGATCTCTAAACGAGGCCGTCGCCATGGCGGGTATTTTTATTGATGCTGGTCCGATGGGAGTTTTAAAGGAAAAGCCCACGGGGCCTATTTCCATTAAAGATATGAATCGGGGCACTGTTTACGATGGACCGCTTCTGCTTCTGGTGAACGGACTTAGCGCTTCCGCATCTGAATTTTTGGCTGCCGCCTTACAAGATTATCACAGGGCCGTTATTGTGGGGAGCCGTACGTACGGTAAGGCTACAGGGCAGGGCATATTCCCCCTGGATCCTGAACCGGCAAAAAGCACTGCATCAAAAACTTCAAAATCAGAATGGGGATTTTCTTCGATTACGACAATGAAAATTTATCGGATAACCGGTAAGACTGCTCAGCAGCGAGGAGTTACTCCGGATATTGCGTTGCCGGACATTTATGATTTTATTGATTTTCGGGAAGATCAGTTACCGGGCGCGTTACCTTACGACTCCTTGTTTAAAAAAGCGTATTATACGCCACTTGATTTTTTGCCCCTGGGCGAACTGATCGATAAAAGCAGGATGCGGGTAGCCAGTAAGGAGGTTTTTGAGATAACGACACGATGCAGCAAAAAAATAGCAGAGATGCAGGAACAACTGGATACAGTTTCGTTGGCTTGGAATGACTACATAAACAGGATCGACGATGAGGGAACTGAATTTTCATTGCTAAATAGTTTAACAGAAAAATCAACAGACGCATTTAAAATTGGCAGTCATACCTTCGATCGCCAACGGATGGAAGCAGATCCTTATATCAAACAAATAAATGAGGTTTGGACAAAAAATCTGTTACGCGACCGGTCGTTGGAAGAAGCATTTTACATTATGTGTGATTACATTGCAATAACCTCTACAAAATAAGGTATGAAACGTTTCCTTTTAGGCTTGCTGTTGTTATTAGTATTACGGGTTGACACTCGGGCACAGTCTTCTGACGGTCCTGTTGAGCACATGAATTACTTTAATCAACTGGAAGAAAATTTATCTAAAAAGTATTTATCGTATATGAGCGAGGTGGCTCATGGAAGAAGGGCCCGAAAAATGGAAAAGCGCCGGACCGATTTATTGAATTCAGTTACCCAGGCAATTTATGAAGGAGGGAAGGTCCGCCCTTACAAGGGCGATGTTTCCTTGCGTGATGCCTACAGAACGTATTGGGGCGTACTTCTTTCCGTATTTAAGGAGGATTATCATAAAATCGTGGACATGGAAGAAGTAGCTGAGCAGTCGTACGATGATATGGAGGCCTACTTGCTTACACAGGAGAAAGCAAAGGAAAAATTAAATGAGGCTTATAGTAAAGTGCCAATGGCATACGAAGCTTTTGCTCTGAAGCACCAGGTAAGGCTTGGTGAAGGGCAATCTTCAAAACTTTCACAACGGCTTGACCAGGCGGGAAAGGTCAACAGCTATATGAACAAGCTTTACTTGCTTTTCTTTAAAAGCAACGTGCAGGAAGGATTGATGTTCAAAGCTATGCAGTCAAATGACGTAAATGGTGTTGAGCAAGGTAAAAATAGTCTTGCTAAATTCTCCGCGGAGGGATTAGCGCGATTGGATACCCTCAAACCTTTCAAGGGAGATGGATCGTTAATAACGGCTTGCCGCAAAGTACTGGAGTTTCAAAAAAATGAAGCTGATAACGCATTTTTCCTGACCGATTTTTACCTTAAAAAAGAAGAGTTTGAAAAGATGAAAAAAACTTTTGATACAAAACTTGTGAAGAACCGCACACAAGAGGATATTGATGCGTATAATAACGCGATTAATGACTATAATAAAGCGATAAAAGATTACAACAAAACGTCCGAGGACCTCAATGCAGGCAGAGAAAAGGTTTTGAACAATTGGGAGATCACACGGAAAAGGTTTATGGATTTACACGTGCCCTATAAATTATGACTATTCAAGAAAGGCAAGTACACATCGTCATTGGATGCGCTGATGCTAGAGACCTGAATCAAATTCAACTCGATGCTGCAGCATCAACCTCGGCCGCATTTTTAAAGGAAGGTATTGAAGTCGAAATGCACGTGATTCGCGCTGCGGGTTCTTTTGTAACGCCGGATGTAGTCATGGATATCAAACGGACATTCGAGGAGGTGCAACGAAATAATGAACATCTTGTGCCCATGCGATACTTTGTTCACATCCAAACGCACGGTCACTTGACGGAAGAATCCAACGATAATTATATTAGTCATGTGCATGACCTGCGCATCGTGGATGGATCACCTTTGAATTGTGGTATGTTGCACGCTTCGGCAGTAGGGGTGGAGATTGAAGAAATGATTGTAGCGGAGAAACCCGAAATAGAAGTAAAAGGAAAAACGTATAAGATCATCAATGATACCAGCATTAAATTATTATTGAGAGAGGTTTATGCTTACGACGGATACCTGGCAGGAGATTGGATTACCAGCATCGATTTACTTCGCACGCATCCCCGTCATCAACGTACCATGTTGGAGAAAGCGATCGCGGGTGATCCTGAATTAAAAGTGCTTGATATTCAAATCACCTGCGGCATTCAAGACTACGCGATTCATTCCTTGATCCGGGTAGACGATGGCGAACCCAAGGTGCCTTTCTGGGATACCGTTCAATTGGAGATAAGAAAATATGCCCAAAATGATCGAAGCGCCAAAGAAATTTTAATTAATCAATCCAAGAAGCAAGCACCGCTGGCGGGATTGATATCGATGAGTAATCCCAAGCACGCCTCCCGAAGTAAGGCGGCAAATTATTATATGCGAAGAAAAGGGATTAAACATACTGGCGATTACCTGCCCAATACGTTATTCAATATGACGGGAACATCGTTTGATATACCGCATACACCCTTCGGTCCATACGTGATAGCAGGTTTCTATTACGCCATTAAATATCTTAACCTTACCGACCAGATGGTCATGGGATACGATTCTGCTCAAACACTGCGGATCATGCAAAAAATCAAGAACGATCCGCTCATGAACATGTTCGTCAAGAAATTTAATGTTAATCTGATTCCTGTTAACCATCTTGATTTAATGGTATAGCCGATTCAGGAAGCCCTTTTACCCTTTTTACTGCAATCTTTCTCAGATAAGAATGCCCCAGCATTTTTTACCCAGCAACCTTTCTTTATTTTTGCACGCAAATCACACCCACGCCCTAACATAAACACCTAAACACCCACACACCTAAACACACAAGAAGGCTCCGTATTTCAATGGATAGAATTTCAGATTCCGATTCTGAAGATGCAGGTTCGATTCCTGCCGGGGCCACTAAAAACAGAGTGAGTGTGGGAGCGAGAGCGACCAGACTCACTCTGTTTTTACTTCGCTCTCACTCTCACTCTCACTCCCGCTCTACCTTCACTCTCACGCTCACTTTCCTTCTATCTATTTCTTAATCAACCCGTTGTAATCTTATCAATTTTACCGTTATGTTCGATTTCGAAAAACTCACTGTCTACAAAAAGGCAAAAATCTTTAATGCCGGTATTCGGGCATTTATTAAAGCCAAGCGACTAGACAGTACTACAAATGATCAGCTTAGGAGAGCGGCATTTAGCGTTGTGTTGAATTTGGCCGAAGGTTCTGGCCGGTTCAGTAAACCTGACCGAAGAAATTTCTACATCATTGCGAGGAGTTCCATTTTTGAATGTATTGCCATCTTGGATGTATTGAAAGATGAAGCAATGGTCGAGGAAGGCGTGTTTAACAGTTTTTACAGCCAGGGCGAGGAACTTTCCAAGATTATCTTTACGATGATTTCAAACCTACAACAAGCGAAGTGATTCCGTCTACCGCAGTCGGGTACGCGCCCAACATTATAACCCAGCAACCAGCAATGAAATACAATCCTGACGAGGACGGACCTTGTGCCAATAAGCTCGCATCAATTTGCCGACCTTGAGCCCTTTAGCCACAATCAATAAGCACCTGATACCCCTTTTTTGGAAAGTATCCTTAAATTATTAGTCAATTTATTGTCAGAGCGATGGACTATTTGAAGAAGATCTAGAAAATTACGAATCAGTGCATCGCTAAAAAATGGATCGATAGAAGTCCATTTGTAGGTTTTAAAATGTCAGTAAATGAAACGCATAAGACTTTTCTCAATGAAGAAGAACTGTTGCGCATTGCTGAACAGGAAATTGCAATTAAGAGATTAGAGCAAGTGAGAGATATTTTTCTTTTCAGTTGCTACACCGGCCTTTCTTACTGTGACGTTGCCAAACTTACCAATATGAATGTTGTCAACGGTGTAGATGGTGACAAATGGATTTTTACCTGCAGGTCGAAAACCAATACACCTTCGAAGATTCCATTGTTGCCGATTTCTAATTCTATCGTTAACAAATATGTAGGCCATCCCCTAACAGCAAATTCAGGAAAGCTTCTGCCGATCATGAGCAATCAACGGATGAACAGCTACCTCAAAGAACTGGCGGACCTTTGCAAAATTTCAAAGGAACTTACCTTTCATTGTGCCAGGCATACTTTTGCTACTACGGTAACCTTGACCAACGGAGTGCCTATTGAGACTGTGAGTAAAATGTTAGGCCATAAAAGTCTTAAAACCACCCAACACTATGCGAAGATTGTTGATAAGAAAGTGAGTGAGGATATGAAGGTTTTGAAGATTAAGTACAACAAAAGCATATAAATAAAATGATGCAGCCTACTTTAACTCCTTCTGATTTCTTTACAATCTTACAACACGAGAATATTTTGGTTGAAAACGATCTCGATCTATCTCAATTCTCGCTCAAAGAACACGCTTATGTTGAGGGTGAGCGGTCTCTGACTGTTGGAGTGAAAGAATCATGGATGAATTTTATACTTTCAATTTTCCTTTAGTGCTTTGCTGTGGGGAATTTCGGAGGCCGTCAAAAAAGTATGGAACATAGATATCGACTATTAATTCCCATTGCTGTACTTTCCGATACAAATCTACTCAATACAGATAGTCAATACGTTAGGTGGGTTGCGCAACAAACTACCATCAAAAATCATCCAATCATCGCTAGAAAAAACTAAACATCCCGAAAGATATTTTTAGGTTTTTGTGCGAGTAACAAAAGTAGATAAAGTCGGGTAGATCATCAAGGATTGTGAAAACCGATCAGTAAAAACTTTGGTCGGCTATAAGCTCGTCCGAAGTTTGAAGAATTAGTGGAAGACCCAAGTGTTTTAAGACTCACGTTGTGCAGCACTACTAGATCGCTGTTCGGGAACGTCGATACCTAACTAATCAATCTCCGTTATCAGTTGTTGACATTTAGTTAAGTTAAGTTCAGTTCAGTTTCAGCGATTCCAGTAATAACTATTGACATGATAAAAGGGCTTTAACGCTCACGTACTTAAAGTAAGTGGATATAGATGGGATTTTCACCTCTATCGTCATTGCACGGTAAGGCCCTGGGCGGTAATATTTCTAAGACTGCTGATTTTCTTTTACATTTGAAATACCAAGTGACCGAGGAGAATAAATGGCACATAGAAATTGCAATTACGCCGCATTTTATGTTGCGGAACCTTTCAACGCAAGCGCACTCGGTGCACATGCAACCAAAGACTTTTGCTATTATAACATGTTGAGAGCTTGGAAGGGAAGAGATGCGTCATTTCCCTTCAACGACTCTCATGATACCACTTACAGTGTACGTGATGACAGCAACTGGGAAACAACGTTAAAACCTAGGCTGAGGGAGCGGATCAGAAGTTCAAAGAATATTGTTTTTTTCCTAAGCTCGAATACTTATAGTTCGAGGGCACTAAGAGAAGAAATTGATTACGGAATAAACGATCAAGGTCTGCCTATTATCGTGATATATCCCGATTATGAGTCAAAGGAAAGCCTTCTAACAAATGGCTCTTTAAAACAGCCCGTAAAAAACCTGTGGGACAAATTGCCTATTTTCAAAGACTCGATGGGTAAGGTTCCCACCCTGCATGTTCCTATAAAAAAAGAGATCGTTGAGCTCGCTTTAAAGAATAGCGACTTCATGCTACCAAATAAAAAGACTGCCGGTTACTATTGGTACACACCATGACAAAGGTTAGTTTTTTCGACAAGAGGGTGATTGGCACTTTCCTAAAAATCACCTCGGCCATAAGCGCAGCTCTATCATTATTAGTTCTATTCGTTGATATACCAACGGGATGCAAAACTACCTATGGATGGATTTTCATAGGGTTACTAGTTCTAATTTATCTGGGAATCTGGTTTTGGTCTAACAATCTCAATAAGATTGATATTAATGTCGAAGGAAGTCGGGTTACGATTAAAGTGGGTGACATATTTTCGGAGCCTGGTTTGAAGGCTATTGCGTTTAACGAATACTTTGACACCATAGTAGATAATAAGATAATAGCTGAGACGTCGCTAAACGGGGTATTTATTAAGAAGCATCTTCCTGATGCCGTTCATGTTTTAGACCAACATATTGAATCCTATCCGTTTGATGAAAGTGAAAAGCTTGAAATAAATGCAACGCGCAAGTTTGGGAAGAATATGCGTTACCGAATCGGGACGCTTTGCGTGTATAAAGATTTCCTTCTATGCTCTTTTGCAAAATTCGATGGCAACAACAAAGCGGTGGTTACAATGCCAGAATACCTTGAGTTTTTAATAAATTTTTGGGATAAGGTAAACAACGTCTATGGCCAGCAAAGTGTATCCACGCCGGTATTTGGAACGGGAATTACCCGCATTAAGGGGCACAAGACGATCAGCGATGAAGATCTTTTGAAGATCATGCTATGGACATTCCGTATCAGCGAAATGCGCTTCAAGTATCCAGCCAAGCTCACCATTGTTATTCACAAAGACAAGATCGATAAAATTAATTTGCTGGACATTAAAGCCGCGAGAACGGGAGTATAGGTCTTGCGAAATTTTGCATCGATCGATTAATAATGACTCGTAGCAAACTCAACGCAACAGCTCATTAAGAAGAAGTTACTAAATCGCCAGTTAATTTAATTTGGCAATGTCTATGAATTGAGTTATCATAATTCACCGTTTTCTACGCTCTTCTCCTCATTCAGCTGGGATTCTGGCGTGCAGGATCCCCCAACTAGCACAAGTCTTCTTGACGCACGCACCTGGTTCAAGACTTGAGCCATGGCTTTGTGGGTGGAGAGTCTTGGACCCATCATGTTTTCAGTTTTCAAACTGACGAGGTTAAAATAGATTTTTCACCAACTCCGGTTCTAGATAATAGGCAAGCTCTCAATTGAGAAATTTAAACCCGACTAACTTTCTTCTCATCTTCTATAAATAAATTCAATTTTGTAACTTAAAGTATCATTTCAAGATTCATGCACCATGACAAATAAAGCTTTCATAGTATTTATTTTACTAAATACATTTATTGCGTTGAGCGGTTTCGTAAACGCGCAAACCATCAAATCATGTTCCGTTGTATTCATCACACCGGATTGCGATGACAACTGTGACAATAAGGATCACGATACAAAAATACGGATCTCAGTATTTGGCGCCCATGGGCACGAAGTTGCAAAAGCCTATTATGTTGAAGACCGGGAATTTGAAGATGGCAGTGAAAATGCAGTTGCTTGCACAGTCACGGATCCTGGATCTAGCGGGGCGGCCTTTGCGCAAAAAATAGTTGTCACTATTGATCCGAATGGTAACGATGATTGGGTCTTCGAAGCACGGGTAACCTTTATGCTTTCGGATGGCTCCACTACAATAACGAAAATGCGAGATCGAGTTGAAGTAAGCCGCGACAGACCAACCGCAACGCTCTGGAAGTTGTAAGCATTTTAACGAAGTCCGTCGGCAGCAGCAAATGAAAAATCTATAAACACAGTAAACCAAAAAACGCCAGGGTTCTCCTAGCGTTTAAGTTTGATAATTTTATAATTCCTATTTCTTTTGAGGCCCTAAGATTTTATGCAGTAACCACGGCAGCCAAGTATCAGCCGATACAGTTACCCGTTCTAGTCCCAGTCTTCTGACCAAATTACAGCGTGCTGGTTCAAAGTAGTTGAGCGATGGCTTTGTGGGTGGAGAGTCTTGGACCCATCATGTTTTCAGTTTTCAAACTGACGAGGTTATCAATATATTTGCTCATAACGTCAGCCATTATTCCTATGAGCCGCAAATTTAAAATCCGTGATCAGGAAGCTGTCCATTCACTACGATCCATTGGCTCGATCCGCTAAAGCGAGACAGGTGTTTTTATTCGACCGGTATATCGAGATATTTTTCTGGAAAGCATTCGCTTCTGCCAAAAAAACAAAGGACTGGAATTATATGCATACTGTAAAATGAGCAGCTACTTACACATGATCGTTCCCAGGCATGGCAAACAAAATTTGGAAGCTGTCATCCGAGACATAAAAAAATATACTTCGACAAAATTAATCGAAGCTATTCGTGACAATGATCAGGAAATTGATAGTGTGTATTGTTAGGATTACTTTTAACGGAACCACAACAATACGCAGAGGTGACGGATTAATTTTTACGCACAGCAGCTTTTTGCCCTTCTCTTTGGATTCTTTGATTTTATCAAGGTAAATCCAGTTTCTAAAATTTTTTCGCATTTACGTTTTGGCATTTCACTGGTTATATGATCCAGTTTTGCCACGACATAGTGAAGTAAAATTACTATCGAAGTGCAGTATAGCACCGGGTTAGTAATTAGGTCCAGAATATTCATATAGGGTAAGTTTTTAGTTAACCTAAATTACCAAAAAAGCTGTGTATGGTGTAGAATATAGGCGTTTTAACTACCCTTAAAATTTGAATTTTCAGATTTTATTATAGCTTTAGCATATACAAAATGGTGATTGAGGCCCATTTTGTGGATTTCAGTTATGCAAAATTTACCACCAGTATCAAAAGATGTTCAAATAAAACGTGATTGTACCCGCTATTCTATCAACTGCCTGGGCAAATCTCATATCTTCACCCTCAGGGCAAAGAGTCTTCGGTTCTGGATAACAGTAGTATCCGTTTCCGGTATACTTGTACCATTAGTCGTTGGCGGTATCGCTGGTACTTTTGGAGCAGATAATGATGTATTAATTATTGCCCTTATTGTTGCAAGCCCTCTAGGTTTAATTCAACTCGTTTTATCTGCTCTTTCACTGTTACTAAAATGGGATGACCGACTAGCGTATTCTATGGAATCATCGACAGCAAATAGTAATCTATCAGAAGAATTCCAAAACCTCAGGCAATACGCACCTACCGATGTTAACGATTTAGAAACCGAGTTTAGGATTTTGCAGGAACGAGAAAAAGCAAGAGACGAACAAGATAAAAAATACCTCTTTCGAGCGGTAGAAGAAAGAATAGGACTACGGTATGCACTTTACATTAAACAAATACCATGTGTGTCCTGTCAAATAGTACCAACTGGACGGGAGGCAACCGAAGTAGATACTTGTAAAACCTGCGGAAACTTTTAAACCAAATAAACCAACATAAATTATGACACGTAATACAGCAAAACTTTCAAGACTATTTTTAAATCTTAACGAAGGAGAAAAAACTGAATTTGCAGAATGGGTTACGAAATATCAAAGCTCTAGTTATTTGGAAAAAGGGAGTAGGGGCGCACAAGCACTTAGCGAATCGACTAAATGGCTAGGACCTATTGATGCGGGAAAATGTGACTGTTGTGGTAAATAACCGGTAACAACGGTTAATATTTTTTTCCACGTGGTTAAATTCCCCCAACTAGCACAAGTCTTCTTGACGCACGCACCTGGTTCAAGACTTGAGCCATGGCTTTGTGGTGGAGAGTCTTGGACCCATCATATTTTCAGTTTTCAAACTGACGAGGTTATCAACATATTTGCTCATAACGTTAGCCTTTATTTCTGTGAGCCGCAAATTCAAAATCCGGGATCAGGAAGCTGTCCACTTTGTAAACATTCAATACGATCCATTGGCTCGGTCCGCTAAAGCGAGACAAGTGTTTTTATTCGACCGGTATATCGAGATATTTTTCTGGAAAGCATTCGCTTCTGCCAAAAAAACAAAGGACTGGAATTATATGCATACTGTATGATGAGCAGCCACGTACACATGATTGAATCACTGTCTCAAAATATTCTTGAGGAAGCACAACACTACTGTCGAATTCTTTTCGATCGTGATCCGACGAATCCGACAGTTCTTAGTGTTCCCCTGCAGATTTTTGATGAACAGAGTAAGAGTTTCCATCTAATTGAGTTTTTTAACAATTTAACCGGGGTATCACGAAATCCAGAAGTTCTTGGCAATATTTACCTTCACCTTGCTAACGTTCTAATGATTAATGAGAGGTTGGAAGAAGCTAGGAAAAATTTAGATTCCGCCCTAGCAAATTTTGAAAAGGTGTTTTCTCCCGATCACTATGTTTTTAAAGAGATTAAAGCGGCGATGATATTTTTATCTGATTAAATAGGGTCCTTCATCCCGAATTTTTCAGCCTCTAGGTGAAGAAAAAATTTGAAGACACAACTACAACTTTAGGCGCAATGATCCTTAATAAATAATTTAGAAAAGGCGGTAGATGCCTGTCTATGGCATCGGCAAGATGTACTTTTGTATACAAGAATGTTGTCAGCGCCTCCGAAGTCGGGCGTGGTAGTAATTTCCAAACACAGTAGACTTGTAATCATGTAATCCGCGTTCGAGTAGCGAAAGCACTACGTGCTCCTTCCAGACTCTTCAACCTTCGAATACTTCCGCTTTCTAAATTGATTCGGCTTTCTTTTTTGTTCACAGGAAACTCTAAAATCTTCGAGCCTGATATCTTTAATACTTGCTTATAAGTTGAAGTCATATTGAATTCTTGTTTAACGAATCATCGCATCGATGCAGACACTGAATTGCTTCTTTGATCTTGGTAAGGTGACGACAAGGTCGTGGTCGACCTTGCGTAAAAACTTGATGACCTTGTGGAGCTGATGACCTGACCTTGATAGGAATTTCATTGACCTTACATCAAGAAATAAAAAATGAGCCCGACTTGTGCAAGGTCGTAGCTTACCTTGTTAACACCTTGATACCTTCCAAAGAACGAATAACAAGGCCGACCGAACTTCCCTTAACAGGATGATACGAAGGAGTATACTTCAAGTATCCAAATGCTTGCAGGTCTTTCATGACTTTATGATACGTTGCTCTTGATTGAATACGCGATGCTGCCATGAGCTTACTTCTTGATATCTGAAAAAATGTTTGAAAATTACTCCTCACCCACGCATGACATAGTGCAAGGCACAGTGAAATATGAGTAGGCTTTAAACGAATATCAGAAGCAAGCGCATGCATGAATGTCACAAGCTCTTGTAGCCTATCCATCACCGACAGATTTTGACAGTTTATCACCTTCTAAGAGTTTGATGATATCGTCATACTTATAGAACATTAAACCTCCGATCTTTTGATAGGGTATTAAATTTTTGATACGAAGGTTTTGTAATGTTCCATGAGAGATGCCAAGCATCTTTCTTACTTCTGAACTTTTTAACCATTGCTTTTGGGAATGATTAGGTTGCTGGAGCAGTACCCTTAAATCTTCCAATAACTGCAGACGGAATTTCTGCAAATCTTCGAGTGTGATTATTTCTTGAGCCATATACTTTTAAGTTATAGCTCAAAATTGAGTGATTTGAAAATGGTATCTTCCCAACTTTATGCCTACTTGGGCATCAATTTTTTCTTCCAAAGGCTATCGTTCATTATATTGAAAGTAGTTTGCTTGAAATATTTAAGGCGTCATCGTTGCTAAAAAACTTATTTGGTTAATAAAAATATTGTACTTCCCGATATTAGTAGACTCAAGATTATCATTCTTGGTGAATGAATTATGAAACTCGTAACAAGAAATCATATTGAGAATGATGGGGTGAGGAACCGTGGAGAAGTGTTGAATTTTAGCGTTAAATTGAATCAAGCCAACAATGAAAAAATATCTCCCATTCGTGTTTGTACTTTTTGCA
>CAZAHL010000184.1:0-14557 GCA_964484845.1 uncultured Chryseolinea sp.
TTGGTCTGGCAGTGGGTTTGCGCGGATTGGGTGCAGCCCGGATGAAACATGCGGGCAAGCCGGGAGGGTGCTATGAAATGCGCGAAGACTTATACTTGTAACTACTTTTCAGAGTGCCAATGTCGGAAGTAGATAGGAGTGGTTTTTTTTCCCGAACTCAGGTCTAAAACTATCATTTCTATAAAACAATCATCAGGGTTCTACTGTCATAAGGATCGTAATTCTCATTAACCTAATCTTATCGTTATGAAAAAACTAAAAATTACAGGTCTGATTGCGTTTTTATTATCCGCTCTTGCGTGTGAAAAAGAGGACGGAGTCCAATCTCTTCAACCTCTTGATGACTCCCCTATTTTTATGAACTTACCTGTTCAGGAACAGTCAAATGGAAGGGTCGCTACAAATACCCGTTACGCTGTATTTTCTGCTGAATACCTTACCAGCGGAGAGTCAGGCCAAGTTGGTAAAACCATTTATTTTAAAGACGTTGGCAACAAGCAGCTATCTGAAGATTTCGTTCCAGGGCTCAGCCTGGATAGCACAGACAACGTATCGTACTTCATTGATGAAACCCGTCCATCCGACGATCTTCCTGTTTCGGTTAGTTCGGCGGCAATTAGCAGGGCGATGCAAACTTGGGATGAAGTCACCTGCTCGGATCTCGGAATGTATCGGATTCCATCGCAGCCAGGAATATCAACAGGGTTTGTGAGCGAACTATTGGGATTTGGTGGAAGCTTGGATTACGTAGCCGATGTTGTTCATGCCGGTTGGTTGCCCGGAGCATTTTTTGATCTGCTGGCACCGGACGGAAGCACCTTTATTCTTGGGGTGACCTTTACTATTATTTTTACAGATGATGACGGCAATCCAGTGGATACCGATAACAATAACAAACTGGACGTAGCTTGGAGAGAAATATATTACAATGATGCCTTCGCATGGGCCGATGGAGCACATTATGATGTAGAAACGATCGCTCTTCATGAAGCAGGCCACGGACTAAGTCAGGGTCACTTTGGAAAAGCATTCCTTGACAACGGCGGTAACAAACTTCATTTCGCCCCTCGTGCGGTGATGAATGCAGCCTACTCAGGTATCCAGACTGCGATTAAGGGATCCGACAACGGAGGTCATTGCAGCAATTGGGCCAGCTGGCCAAATAATTGAACGAATGAATTGTGAGATGAATTGGAAGATTGAAAAATTGGAAGATTGTAAGATTACGGAATTGCAAAATTTTTCAATCTTCCAATCTTCGAATCTTTCAATTTTTCAATCCTCCCCTCCCCTCCCAAACACTTGTTCACTAAAATTTTTTCCCCAATCTCCTTGAATACCTTAACTAAAAAACTCAACATCGCTGTTTGAAAATTCAGGCATGCGACAAAAATTACTTAGTGAAGGTGCAAGCGAGCTCAGCTATGAGATACGCGAGATCGTAAAAAAAGCAGATCAGCTAAAAAAACTTGGATTGACCATTTCCTGGGAGAACATTGGCGATCCCATTCAAAAAAATCATAAGCTTCCGGGGTGGATAAAGGATATTATCTCAGACCTGGTGAGTCACGACGATACCTACAGTTACTGTCCTTCGAAAGGCATGCTGGAAACCCGCGAGTTTCTGGCGACTCAAACCAACGCGATGGGTGGAGTTCAGATTACCGCTGACGACATCTGCTTCTTTAACGGTTTGGGTGATGCGATTTCTAAAGTCTATCAATTTATTTCAAGAACATCACGCGTCATCGGACCCTCTCCTGCTTATTCAACACATTCAAGCGCGGAAGCTGCTCATGCTGCTCACGAACCGCTTACCTACAAGCTCGATCCCAACAACAAATGGTATCCCGACCTGGAAGACTTATATAATAAAGTAAAATACAATCCGAATATAGTCGGTATTCTGATCATCAATCCCGATAATCCAACGGGGATGGTATACCCACTGGAAACCTTGAAGCGTATTGTAGAAATTGCCAAGGAATTCAATCTGTTTCTGGTGGCGGACGAAATTTATATCAACATCACTTACAACGGTGCGCACGCATTCGCGCTTTCCGAAATTATCGAAGATGTACCCGGTATCTCTATGAAAGGCATCTCAAAAGAAATGCCCTGGCCAGGGGCACGGTGCGGCTGGATGGAATATTATAACCGTGATAAAGACGAAGACTTCAATCGTTTTTGCAACGCACTCGACAACGCTAAGATGATCGAAGTATGTTCGACGAAGCTTCCGCAGTTGGCGATCCCGAAAATTTTCGGAGATAGCAGGTTTAAAATCTATCGCGAAGAAACCAACAATAACATTGGAAGAAGAAGTAAAATTATCGCCGACATTTTACATACCGTGCCGCAGCTCACCTTCAACGAAACCTTTGGGGCTTTTTACAACACCATCATCTTCAGCGACGGAACGTTGAAACCTGACCAGAAAATGAAGATCTACAATCCGAAGATAAACGCGTTAGTAGAGGAATGGGTAAGCCACGATATTCAGTTAGACAAAAGATTTGTTTACTACCTCTTAGGGGCTAAAGGAATCTGCGTAGTGCCTATTTCTTCGTTTTGTTCCGAGTTGCAAGGCTTCCGTGTTACGCTCCTGGAAGAGGATGAAGAGGCGCTGTTTAAAACGTTTAATTCGATTCGAGATGGAATTGTGGAATATCTCAACAACTAACAACCGTTCTTCTACCTAACATTTGTTACTCGCTGATTATTAAATATTTCTATCAAAAATCTTGAATTATAAATGTTAATTGGTGAAAATTGTACTCGCACAGAATAATATGTTGAATTTATTGAAAATATCAGAACGCAGCTCCTTCTCCTTGTGGATGACGGATATGGTTTCTGTGCTTCTCATTGTCGTGATAATTCTTAAACCCACAGGGGCGACAGTGATATAATTTTATAACGAAAAAAATCACAAAACCGCCCCGATAGCCTCGGGGCGGTTTTGTTTTATAGAGCTAAAACAAACTAACAATTGTTATATGTACTACACGAAAGACACAATCCTTTTCCTGAATGGCAAGTTCATAAAAGCGGTTGATGCTCATTCAGATTTTTACAGCCAGACTTTGCACTACGGATTAGGAGCCTTTGAAGGAATTCGTGCTTATCAGTCCATGAATGGTGTAAAGCTGTTTAAAGCATATGAACATTTTGAACGCTTGAAGAAAAGCTGTGCATTGGTTGGTATCCCCTTTCAATATGAAACCGAGGAACTCATCCAGGCTGCATATCTGCTATTAGAAAAAAATAATTTTGCCGATGCTTATATCCGCCCTTTGGTTTATTGCGGACCCAACATGTCACTTACGCAACCGCATGAAGTATTTCTGATGATGTGTGCGTGGCAGTGGGAGAAGTATCACGGCGATAAGATGCTGAAGCTTTGCGTTTCCAGTTATCAGAGACCCAATCCAAATTCACTGAAGATGGAAGCGAAAGTCACAGGTCACTATGTAAACTCGATTCTCGCCACAAGCGAAGCAAAAGTAAGAGGATATGATGAGGCGTTGATGTTGGACATGAACGGATTTATAGCCCAAGCACCGGGCGCAAATTTTTTCATGGAAAAAAATGGAATCTTATATACACCGGCACCCGGTCATATTCTGCCCGGTATTACACGCCTCGCCGTACTCAACATTTGCCAGGAGTTAGACATTCCCGTAAAGGAGAGAAACATTAGTCCCGAAGAATTGGAAAGTGCTGACAGCGCCTTTTTGTGTGGCACCGCGGCTGAGATTGCCGGTATTGAGTCCGTTGACGCCAAGCCCTTCCGAAAAGATTGGTTTGATAGCCTTGGCGCGAGCATACAAGAAGCGTATAAATGCCAGGTACGGGAGAAATCGTTTAGTTATGTGATTATATGAGGAAGCTTAAAGCAGAAGGCAGAAAGCTGAAAGTAGAAAGCAAAAAGTAGAAAGTAGAAATTTAAATTAGAAACAAACAACTTGAACAAGTATAGCAAGACGATTACACAAGACCCTACGTTGCCTGCAGCGCAAGCGATGTTGTATGCTATTGGGTTAACGGAAAAAGATTTAGATAAAGCACAAGTTGGAATTGTCAGCACGGGGTTTGAAGGTAATCCCTGTAACATGCACCTGAATGGGCTCGCTCAAACTGTAAAGAGCGGTGTCTGGGAAAATAATTTAGTAGGACTGATCTTTAACACGATCGGTGTAAGCGATGGTATCAGCAACGGAACGGAAGGGATGCGCTATTCATTGGTGAGTCGTGACATCATTGCCGATTCAATCGAAGCGGTTTGTGGAGCTCAGTATTACGACGGATTAATCGCTGTGGTGGGCTGCGACAAAAATATGCCCGGCGCGTTAATGGCAATGGGCCGTCTGAACCGACCTAGTATTATGGTCTATGGCGGAAGTATCGCAGGGGGAAATTGGAAAGGACAACAACTAAACATCATATCGGCGTTTGAAGCGCTTGGCCAAAAAATGGCAGGCACCATTTCACCGGAAGATTTTAAAGGCATCGTTCAACACGCTTGTCCCGGAGCGGGAGCCTGCGGAGGAATGTATACTGCAAACACCATGTCTACCGCTATTGAAGCGCTGGGCATGTCTCTCCCTTACTCGTCTTCCTACCCAGCCTTAAGCACAGAGAAATCTGAAGAGTGCAAAGCCGCTGGTAAGATCATAAAGATGCTGCTTGAGCGCGATTTAAAACCGCGCGATATCATGACGAAAAAAGCATTTGAGAATGCGATCAGTACCGTCATGATATTAGGAGGATCTACCAATGCGGTATTACATCTTATCGCCATGTCAAAATCAGTGGGTGTAAAAATCACGCAAGAAGATTTTCAGCGCATTTCGGATAAAACTCCGATGCTGGCGGATTTGAAACCCAGTGGTAAATATCTGATGGAAGATCTTCACAAGGTGGGAGGTGCCCCGATCGTGATGAAATACATGTTGAAGAACGGTTTTCTCCATGGTGATTGCATGACAGTAACAGGAAAAACAATTGAAGAGAATCTGAAAGACGTTCCTACGCTGGAATTTGAAAAACAAGATGTGATCTATCCGATTGAAAAACCGATTAAAGCAACGGGTCACCTGCAGATCATGTATGGCAATCTGGCTGAAAAAGGATCGGTCGCTAAGATTACCGGTAAAGAGGGAGAAAAATTTAAAGGTACAGCACGGATCTTCAATGGCGAATTTGAGTTGGTGGATGGAATAAAAGATGGAAAAGTGAAAGCTGGCGATGTAGTGGTGATCCGGAACGTGGGACCGAAGGGTGCTCCCGGAATGCCTGAAATGTTGAAGCCAACTTCTGCTATCATGGGTGCGGGTCTTGGAAAAAGTGTCGCCCTCATCACAGACGGAAGATTTTCCGGCGGATCTCATGGACTATTGATCGGTCACATTACCCCCGAAGCTTACGAAGGTGGATTGATCGGATTGGTCGAAGAGAATGATTTGATTGAAATAGACGTTCAACATCATACAATCAACCTGCTGGTTGATGAAGCAACAATTGCAAAACGCAGGGCAGCCTGGGCAAAGCCTAAGCTGAATGCTGCGAATGGAATTTTATGGAAGTATGCGAAACAAGTAAAAACTGCTGCTGATGGATGCGTTACTGACGAAGACTAAGGCTGGAACAGAACCCGATCAACAACGGGAGCAGCCAAGACAAAAAATATCCGGATCAGAAATTCTGCTCCGATGCCTTGTCGAGGAAAAGACAGATAAGATATTTGGTTACCCCGGAGGTGCGATCATGCCGATATACGATGCGCTCTACCACTATGCGGATAGACTGACTCATATACTCGTGCGCCACGAACAGGGTGCCATTCACGCAGCCCAGGGCTTTGCCCGTGTAACGGGTCGCGTAGGAGTCGTGTTTGCTACTTCAGGTCCTGGAGCAACCAATTTAGTAACCGGACTTGCCGATGCGTTGATTGATTCAACTCCATTAGTGTGTATAACCGGACAAGTGTTTGCTCATTTGCTGGGCACTGATGCATTTCAGGAAACGGATGTTGTTAATACAACCATTCCGGTAACTAAATGGAATATTCAGGTAACAGAAGCGAAAGACATTGCCCCAGCCGTTGCAAAGGCATTTTATATTGCGCGCACCGGCCGACCAGGTCCGGTACTGGTGGACATCACCAAAAATGCGCAAAACGAAATGATCGACGCGCCTGAGTATCGAAAATGCGAAAGTATCCGCACGTATAAACCGACACCCGTGCTTCAGCATGATCAGGTAGACGCTGCTGCGAAACTTATCAACGGGGCTAAGAGGCCGTATATTCTGGCAGGACAAGGTATTTTACTTTCCGATGCAACGGAGGAGCTGATCGCTTTTTCTGAAAAAACCGGCATCCCTGTAGCATGTACGTTGTTAGGACTTGGATGCATCCCGACAGATCATCCAAACTATGTCGGATTTCTCGGCATGCACGGAAATTATGGCCCGAACTTAAATACGAATGAGTGTGATGTGCTCATTGCTATCGGCATGCGCTTCGACGATCGTGTTACCGGCAATGTAAGCAAGTATGCGAAGCAAGCTAAAGTTGTCCATATCGAGATCGACAAAGCGGAAATCCATAAGATCATCAAAGCGGATGTCGCTGTTCACGCCGATGCTAAGGAAGCCCTGCAAGCGCTCATCCAAAAATGCAACGCTAACAAACACACCGGTTGGATCGATAGCTTTACAAAGCTTAATGATATTGAATATGAAAAAGTCGTGAAGGATGAATTTAACCCGCCCGGTTTACTAACCATGGGTGAAGTTATCAACCATCTTTCTATACAAACAAAAGGAGAAGCCATTGTCGTTACCGATGTGGGTCAGCATCAAATGACCACGTCACGGTATTATAAATATAAAAACCCGCGGACGAATGTAACGTCAGGAGGCGCAGGTACGATGGGGTTCGCGTTACCGGCAGCCATGGGTGCCAAGTTAGGGATACCGGAAAAGCAAGTGGTAGCGGTGATCGGCGACGGAGGCTATCAGATGACCGTACAGGAATTAGGTACCATCATGCAGTATAAAATCCCCGTTAAGATTTTAGTGCTGAATAATAGTTTCCTGGGAATGGTTCGTCAGTGGCAGGAACTCTTCCATGAAAAACGATACTCGTTTACGGAAATGGCAAATCCCGATTTTATAAAAATTGCGGAAGCTTATAACATACCGGCACGCAAAGTTGAGAAAAGGGAAGACCTTCAGGCAGCCATCCAGGAAATGCTGGATGCAACAACTCCTTATTTTTTAGAAGCCGTAGTGGGCAAAGAAGATTGTGTGTTTCCGATGGTGCCTGCAGGCGCCGGTGTTGGAGAAGTATTATTGGAAGCACCAAAAAAAAATAAACCATGCTAGTATCATGGACGTATTTAAAAACCAGCATTGAGCTAGGAGCTTTGAGCTTTGAGAAGTTGCTCATAGCTCGTGGCTCGCACCTCGTAGCTACAGAAACAACACTTAGTTTCAAAATGAAACTGGGCAATACAAGAACTAAAAGATGAATTATGAAACAGAACTTCACACTTCAAATTACGTCGGACAATAACTTCTCAATTCTGAATAGAATTGTGAACGTCCTGAACCGTAGGCGTGTGCGCATTAGAAAATTAATCGCGCACGAAAATGAAGAGGATTTTCTTAGAGGAGGAGCTATACTGTTGGTATACACGACACCCGATCTGATGGAGAAAATAAAACACCAGCTTGAAAAACTGATCGAAGTAGAGGAAGCCAATTATTACGAAGGCAGTGATCTCTATTTCGAGCTAAGCAATCAAAACAACAAACAAGTAGCTTAAACTCGAAACTATAAATTCGAAACTGAATCGTAAACTCGAAACCCGAAACAATAAACTAAACAACATGGCAAAGATCAATTTTGGAGGTACGCTTGAAGAGGTAGTGACCCGCGAAGAATTCCCAATGGAAAAGGCATTGGATACGTTAAAAAAAGAAGTGATCGCTATTATCGGTTATGGCGTGCAGGGACCAGCCCAGGCGTTGAACCTTCGCGATAATGGCTTTACGGTAATTGTGGGTCAACGCAAAAACTCCAAAACATGGAACAAAGCCGTTGAGCACGGATGGGTTCCAGGTGAAACATTGTTTGAAATTGAAGAAGCTGCCAAGCGCGGAACGATCATTCAATTTCTTCTTTCAGATGCTGGTCAGATCGCGGCGTGGCCGACGATTAAACCATACCTGACTAAAGGAAAAGCATTATACTTTTCACATGGCTTTGGAATTACTTTTAAAGAACAAACAGGGATCATTCCTCCTCCTGATATTGATGTGATATTGGCTGCTCCAAAGGGATCCGGTACTTCGGTGCGCAGGTTATTTTTGCAAGGCAAAGGTATCAACTCAAGTTATGCCGTATTTCAAGATGCAACAGGCAGCGCAAAACAAAAAGCAATTGCTTTAGGGATTGGCGTGGGATCAGGTTATCTGTTTGAAACAGATTTCAAGAAAGAAGTTTACTCTGATCTTAGCGGTGAACGCGGAACGCTGATGGGTGCTATCGCTGGTATCTTTGAAGCGCAATATGAAGTGCTTCGTGCAAACGGACACTCTCCTTCTGAAGCCTTTAACGAAACGGTAGAAGAACTCACACAAAGCCTGATGCCGCTCGTAGCCGAAAATGGCATGGATTGGATGTATGCTAACTGCTCCACTACAGCACAACGCGGTGCTCTTGACTGGAAAAAGAAATTTAAGGCAGCAACCTTACCTGTATTTCAGGAACTATATAAGAGTGTAGCTTCTGGCCAGGAAGCAAAACGCACCATTGAAACCTGCAGCAAACCTGATTACCGTGAAAAGCTGGCAGAAGAATTAAAAGAACTTCGTGATAGCGAACTCTGGCAAGCCGGTGCCGCTGTGCGGAACCTCAGACCCGAAAAAGCAACTGTAGAAGCCAGTATGATAAATTAAAACATCTTTGCGTCTCTGCGCCTTTGCGGTAAATAATTTGAAACCGCAGAGGCGCTAAGACGCAATGAGGAAGTTGAAGCGAAATGCAATGTCCCTAACAAAACAAACCCTTAATCTTAACATTAACGCAGCAGCCGAGGCGTTAAAATTCGTTGCCTTAAAAACTCCGCTGCAATTCCATAAAAAACTATCCGAGAAATTTCAGGCTGAGATCTATCTAAAACGTGAGGATCTGCAAGTGGTACGCTCCTATAAAATCCGGGGCGCGTACAATCTTATTCAAAGTCTGAGTGAAGATCAGCGTAATCGTGGCGTAGTATGCGCCAGCGCGGGCAATCATGCGCAAGGTGTCGCTTTCGCGTGCAAACACCTAAACATCCGGGGTGTTATCTACATGCCTGCGATAACCCCAAAGCAAAAAATCACGCAGGTAAAAATGTTTGGTGGCAGCAATACGGAAATTGTACTGATCGGCGATACGTTCGACGAATGTCAATTGCATGCGCTGGAGTTTACACAACAGCACAACATGGTGTTCATTCCTCCTTTTGATCACTTGAAAGTAATTGAAGGACAGGGGACAGTAGGGAAAGA
The DNA here is from genome assembly GCA_964484845.1 of uncultured Chryseolinea sp. GTDB lineage: Bacteria > Bacteroidota > Bacteroidia > Cytophagales > Cyclobacteriaceae > Chryseolinea. The sequence goes on from CAZAHL010000184.1 coordinate 9,565, forward strand.
AATTTTAGATGAGTCCTCCAACATTGATTATGTTTTTCTGCCTGTCGGTGGCGGTGGATTGTGTGCTGGCGTTGGGCAGTACTTTAAACTGTTATCTCCCCAAACAAAGATCATTGGTGTCGAACCTTTGGGAGCACCTTCGATGAAGGAAGCTTTAAAGGCTGGAAAACCAGTGGTGCTGGATAAAATCCAACGCTTTGTCGATGGAGCTTCTGTGAAAAAAGTAGGCGATATAACCTTTGAACTTTGTAAGGATGTGCTGACCGACATGCTTTTGGTACCGGAAGGCAAGGCAAGCTCCACTATTTTACAGCTCTACAACGAAGACGCTATTGTCGCCGAGCCAGCAGGAGCATTGTCCATTGCAGCGCTTGATCAATACGCCGATAAAATCAAAGGAAAAAAAGTTGTTTGCATTTTGAGCGGTGGGAACAATGACATCGACCGCATGCAGGAAATAAAAGAACGTTCCCTGTTATACGAAGGTCTGAAACATTATTTTATCATTCGCTTTGCTCAACGACCGGGAGCGTTGAAAGAATTTGTCAATGATATCCTCGGTCCCAACGATGACATCGTGCGTTTCGAATTCATTCAAAAACACAACAAAGAAAGCGGACCTGCTTTAATTGGCATTGAAGTAAAATCCAAAGAAGATTTTAATGCCCTCATTGAGCGGATGGATAGCCGCACATTGAATTATACGCTTGTCAATCAAAACGAAAATCTCTTCGAGTATTTGATTTAGTTCGAGGTTTGGTTTCGAGTCTCGAGTTTAGAGTTGCGAGTTGCGCTCGAGCCCCGACCCGTAGTGGCCGCACAACTCGAAACTCTAAACTCCAAACTCGTGACTGCCTCAAACTTCAAACCTGGAACTTAAGCAGGCTCTGATACTAGTTAAAGCTTGCAGCCCATCCACTGTTATGCCAACAAAATTCGACACCCTCCAATGCAGTTAACGGAAAACCTAGTTTTATTGATTTTTTGCTCCGGAGGAGCTTCCTGTTTATAGAAATGTATTTAAATTAGGGGACGGGCTCCATAGGAGCCTCCTATACCCGTTATGGCCAATACCTTTTCACAAATTTATTTGCAATTTGTTTTCGCAGTCAAACACAGGGAAAGCTTGATCACAAAGAAGCATAAGGAAGAATTGCATAAATACATCACCGGATTGGTTCAAAATCGAAAAGCAAAAATGCTGGCAATTCATTGTATGCCTGATCATACACATTTATTTGTGGGAATTCGGCCTACAATCTTGATTTCAGATTTTATAAAAGAAGTGAAAGTCGAGAGCAATGAATTTATCAATAATGGGAAATGGACGAAGGGAAAATTTAGCTGGCAAGAAGGCTATGGCGCCTTCTCGTATTCACATTCACATATCGGAGCGGTAATAAACTACATATCGAATCAGGAAATTCACCATCAAAAGAGAACATTTAAACAAGAATATCTACAATTGCTTAAGAAATTTGAAATACCGTTCGAAGAAAAATATTTATTTAATTTTATTGACTAACGAATCATAGGAAGCTCCTACGGAGCTTGACATACGATATCGGATTTTACTATAGACAGGAAGCTCCTCCGGAGCAAAGTATTCTGTTCTAACGGTATCTATGCTGGTCGGGCCCTGTTTATTGTACGTATAACAGTTTCTTCGTCACAGTAGTATTTCGATTTGTATGGAGTGACCTAATTGATAGTCAAATTTAGACTGAATATTAACACCAGATTTCGAGGTACAAATATTTAAAGAATATAGGTTGATAGCTACTTTATAAAAATTTGTGATTAGATCATTTAATAAAAATTATATTGCCCTATGCAATACCGTACCGCTAATATTGATGACCTGCACCGTCTGGTAAAACTCTATAAAGATGTGGCCCGCACCGAAGGAGGGATTGCAAGGCTTGGACATGAAGTAACAGAGGATTATATCCGAAGTTTTATCGGAAAAAGTCTTGCTACCGGCCTCATTATTGTGGGTGTACATCCCGACAATGCCGATGAATTGATAGCGGAGATACACAGTTACAAAGCAGGCATACAGGTCTTTGATCATGTGCTCACTGACCTTACCATTGTTATCCATCCGGAATTTCAGGGAAAAAAAATTGGACGAACTATCTTAACAATTTTTCTGGAAGAAATAAGTCGCAACCGTACCGATGTCGGCAGGGTAGAACTCGTTGCGCGCGAAAGCAATCAAAAGGCAATACAGTTATACCAGTCGTTGGGATTTTTAATTGAAGGAAGATTGGAAATGCGAATCAAAACAACCTCCCGCGCTTACGAGGCAGACATTCCAATGGGCTGGCAGAATCCGAACTACGAACTTTGAGTTAAAAGCAGATAACTATCGAAACGATATTTCCTGGAGAAATTTTATTTGTTTTTCAGCGATACTCGGTGGTGTCAATCTTAATAACGCGTTTCGCATTTTGATGAGCCATGAATTTTCCAATTGAGCAATGCGACCTAATTGCCTGGAGTTTTTTACAATAGAAGTGGTTCGTTGAATCCTTTTCTTCTCAAACGCTATAAAGGCTTCTTCGGCCATTGGATACTTCTCGATCGCATTGGCTAGAATGGCAGCATCTTCAATGGCCATGCAGGCACCTTGTCCCATGTTCGGTGTAGTCGCGTGAGCTGCATCGCCCATTAGTACGACATTACCAAAGGCAAATTTTCTGAGGGGTTTAATATCAATAATATCATTCCAGATTAGCTGATCATCTTTTGTATGCTTCAGTATTTCAGAAATCGGAGAATGAAAGTGACCAAAGTGAGAAAGTAAATCCTGAATTTTATAGGACCGCTTAACGGGGTCATTCTCTTTCGTATTAAGGCACGCGAACCAGTATAACCGTCCGTTGCTCAAAGGAGCAATACCAAATCTACTTCCCGGACCCCAGGTCTCAGAAGTTTCATTTAAGTCTAGCCCAGCCGGTACGTTATTGATCACGGCACGCCAACAGGTATATCCCGCATATCGCGGTTTACTTTCCGGAACTAATTTTTTTCTAAACACCGAGTGAACGCCATCACAAGCGATGACATAGTCTGCTTCCGTAGCAGAACCGTCCTGAAACGTGATTTTTACACTTGAAGGAGTTTGAATAAAGTCGATGGCACATTTACCAAGTTGTACGGTGCCATTCTCAAGATGACGTAAAAGTACCTGGTGAAGATCCGCCCGATGAATGGTGAAACTATTGACAACCTTGTATTTGGCACTAATTTTCTCTGAATCTGTTTCGGTAAGCGTTCGTCCACCAGGATCTTTGATGCTTAATTTCTTCAGGACGGAACCTGCCTTTAGGACTTCTTCACCGATGCCGATTTCGACAAAAGCCTTCACAGCGTTTCCGGCCAGTGCTAACCCTGCGCCTATGGGTTTTAGAATTGGCGCGTTCTCAAATACAACAACGTTAAATCCTTTTTTTTGCAAGGCAATTGCCAGGCTAAGCCCGCCGATGCCGGCACCTACAATGGCAAAACGTTTTGATCTACCCATTGAAGTTTGAAAAGGTATCGTTTACTTTTTCGAAATCTTTTTTGAAGCCTTTCCTCATAAATAAGTTTATTTAAGTTTAACTGGGCAACATAAAATTGTCTTAAATAACTATTAGTCGAAGGCAATAAGTCTATTTGATTCCTCATAACATTTTCATTTTTGTATGACAACTATAAGGTCGGTTTACCCCTATATTTTATTTTTTTTGATTTTTAGGGGTACCGGCTAAAAATATCAACAAGTTTTGTTTATACGAGTGAACTCGGGGTTAAGTTGGCTGAATCACGATTAATTTCCGTCTTATTCTTTAAGTCGTGCTATAAATCGCTCAATGACGGTTATGGGGTCTTAATCGTGGAATCCAACGGGGAACATGCTGTTTATACTGTTCATAGTCTTTGCCGAATCTTTTAAGAAGTGCTGGTTCTTCTGAAATCAAAAAGTAAGTCGTGTTAATAATAAAAAACAGAATGGCCCATGCTAAAATCGATTGTGAATGGAAAAATAACGCTTCACCAATAAGAATAAAAAGTACGCCGGAGATCATGGGATTTCTACAGTATCGATAAGGTCCTTCCACTACTAGTTTTTGTTTTTCACTCCACGGTGCCAGCGTACCTTTCCCAATTGTTTTAAAAAGAAAAACCGTGTAGAAAAATAAGATCAGTCCGGTGACTCCGATAACTATCCCTGCTATTTTTAAGCCGATCGACTCCGGTCTCCAGACACTTTTATCAACGATAAAATAAGGTACGATACACGTCACCGTGAATGGCAAGATCATGATATCCCTTGCCATGAGAAAAGAGCGAAGAAAATTTCGACATGATGTTAATTTCAATTAATCGAAACGAATCTTTTTTCGTCAACCCTACTTGAACTCAAAAAAAAGCTCCACGAACGTGGAGCCTTAAATCTCAGTAATCCTTAAATCTGTAAATCCTAGTCAGTAATCCTTTAATCCCCCAAATCATGGTTAAAGGTTCGGCTGGGGAGTAGTTCTCAAATAAGGTTTAATGCGTTTATGTCCTTTGGGAAATTTACCGGCAATATCTTCGTCTTTAACGGCGGCGGTAATGATGACATCTTCTCCGTGCTTCCAATTCGCAGGAGTAGCTACGCTATATTTCGCAGTGAGTTGTAAGCTATCGATCACGCGTAAAATTTCATCAAAATTTCTTCCCGTAGACGCGGGATAAGTGATCATAAGTTTTACCTTTTTATCGGGACCAATAATAAACACGGAACGTACCGTGAACTTATCGATGTTGGGATGAACCATTCCATAAAGATTGGATATCTCAAATTTCGGATCCCCAATCAACGGATAATTGACCACCGTATTTTGGGTTTCATTAATATCACCGATCCACTTGGTATGGGAGTCGACAGGGTCTGCACTGATGGCCATGACCTTAACATCACGTTTATCAAACTCCGAACGAAGTTTGGCCACTGCGCCTA
>CAZAHL010000185.1:0-14467 GCA_964484845.1 uncultured Chryseolinea sp.
CCCTCAATTTCGGCTACGATGGCGATGGCAATTTCGTCTGGGGTCTCCGCGCCAATATCCAAACCGATGGGAGAATGGATGCGGTGGGTATCTATTGAATTAATACTAATTCCCTTTTCGGCAAACTCGAGCTGCATTTTTTCAAAGCGTTTGCGTGGGCCTAGAATACCAATATAAGGAGTTTCCGTTTTTAGTAATTTTTTTAAAACATCCCGATCATATTCATAGTTGTGGGACATCAATACACACGCGGTAAAGGAGGTAATATCAAAGTCACGATCTATGAAATCGCGATGGCAGAGTGAAAGCTTGTCTGCAGTAGGAAAAAACAAAGGAGCAATATGGGCGACGCATTCGTCTGTAACACGAACATCCCAGCCTAACGATTTTGCGAGTTGACTGACAGGTCTAGCATCAAAACCTCCACCGAAGATAATAAGTGAAACAGTCGGCTGGATGAGTTCCATAAAAACTTCGGCTTCGCCTTTGTCAGAAGTGAAACCTTCAGCATGCGATTTCTTATTCTCGAAAAGCAGTTTAAGATTTTCTTTTACCTGGCCACTTAAAGCTGCATCCGAAAAGTAACTCTGGATTTCATTCGTTGAATGAAGGATCATTTTTTCTCCTACACCAGAGGAAGCATTGAATATCGTGGCAAGTGCGAGAGGTTGCTTTGAAGCAATGAATTTTTCAAAAAGTTTAATAGGGTTGGATTCATCGTCTGGATAAATCGGTTCAATCAGAACATCAATAACACCATTACACCCTAAGCCAATGCCTAAATTCTGATTGCTTTCTTCTCGTGTGTCATAGGTTACAGTCATCGGCTTTTTATCTGCCATAACTTGCCGGGCTTTTCGAAGGGCATCGCCTTCCAGACATCCACCACTTATCGATCCAATCCATTTACCATCATCCGTAATAAGCATACGCGCCCCAGGGCTTCGATAGGAAGATCCACGAACTTTCACGACGGTAGCAAGTGCAGCTTTGCGAATTGCAAAGTCAATTTTCTTGCACTCAGTCACTATGGTTTTAAAGTCCTTCATGAAAATAGGGTTCGTTACTTTCGTTCAGCCTTAACCTCACTGGGCGTAACAGCTCCTCCTTTATTTCCCCACGAGTTTCTTACATAATTAAGGACATCACTTACTTGTTCATCTGTTAAATCGATCGCTGGCATTTCCCCGTTATAGGTAACCCCATTGACGACCATCTCACCAGAGGCGCCTTCCAATATTTGTTTTACAGCGCGTTTTTTATCGGCCATTAAATAGTCTGATTTCGCCACCGGCGGAAAAGCTCCTTCGAGTCCTTCCCCTTTCTCCATATGGCAGGTAATACACTGACTATTGTAGACTTCTTTGCCCCGCTCTATACTAGCCTTCAGATCAAATTTTTGATTCTTTTTTTGAAAGGCCATTAACGAAAGGGTAACGATAAAGAATAAAGTTATAATGGTAAGTCCGCGCATGTATTGCGTATTATAGGTTTTAAATATTAATTAAACTTCCTCTAAGTTAAAAGGTAATTTTCTAATCCGCTTACCGGTTAAATCAAAAATCGCGTTGGTTAAGGCAGGAGTGAACGGCGGTAATCCAGGTTCGCCAACGCCTCCGGCTTTTTCATCATTTTCCATAATATGGACTTCAATTTCAGGTGAATCTGTAATACGAACCATTTTATAGGTATCAAAGTTTTTTTCCACGGCTTTGCCATCCTTGAAATGAGTAGCATGTTTGGTGGCGGCTCCCAGAGCCATAATAATACTTCCTTCTACTTGCGCCTTTATTATATCGGGATTGACATACCATCCACAGTCCATCACAGCCCAGACTTTGTCAATCTTTACTTTTCCATCCGCTTTTTTGGAGACTTTCACAATCTCACCGACAATGCTTGAAAAACACTCTGTAATAGCCACGCCAAATCCTTCATTTTTTTTACGCGATTTCCACCCACTTACTTCCTCTAATTTAGAGATCAGGAGCTGATAACGTTCTTCACCTAAATGCTCTCTTCTGAACTCAAGAGGATCTTTAGCCGCTTCAACAGCAAGTTCATCCATGAAACTTTCATAGGCGAATCCATTGGTGGATGAATAAACGGACCTCCACCACATAACCGGGATGGGAGAATCCAACGGCAAATCGGCAAAGCTAAAATGAGGGATGCTGTCATAATAAGACTCTAAAAATCCTTCGGTAGTGCTACCGTTGTACGAATCCTTTGAGGCACCTGGCCACTGATGATCCATATTCTGACCTGCCATTTTAAATTTGTACGCTGCAATTCTACCATTATCATTAAGACCTGCTGAACAATGATAAGTCATGCCAGGTCTAAAGGGTCCCAATAGTGTGTCGTCTTCTCTTGTCCATACTACCTGCACCGGTCCTTTTATCTCCTTGGAAATAAAGACTGCTTCCTGAGGATAGTCAAAAAATGCTTTTCGGCCGAATCCTCCGCCGAGAAAAGTCATGTTTACAGTAATTTTTTCCTTTGATATTCCCAGCTTTTTCGCAAGGTCATCCTGTACCCAACCCGGTGCCTGGATCGGCCCCCAGATTTCAGCCGAATCTGTTTTTACATCCGCAATACAATTTAAGGGTTCCATGCAGCTGTGCGATTCATACGGGGTTTCATATAACGCTTCTACTTTTTTAACCGACTTAGTCAACGCCGTGGTAACGTTGCCTTTAGTGCGGTGAGAAAGACCCTCTTTGCTCTTTAAGTCCTCATTCATTTTAGCGTATAACTGTTCCGTGCTGTGATGCTCAAATCCCGAATCGTCCCATTCTACTTTCAACACCTTTCGACCCTGCATGGCAGTCCATAAACTATCAGCCACCACAGCCACACCTTCACGAGCCGTTGCAAATACATCTGCTTTCACAGTAAAAACATGTTTAACGCCAGGGATTTTTTTGGTTTCTGTGTCATCGAAGCTTTTTACTTTACCCACGAATCGCGGATTACGCTCGATGACTGCATACAACATGCCAGGAAGTTTTTTATCCAATCCGAAAATGGCCGCACCATTTGTTTTTAAAGGAGTGTCTTGTCGAGGCAGGGGCTTGCGGAGAATTTTATAATCTTCTGTTTTCTTCAACGCGACTTCTTTTGGAGGTTCAAGCTTGGACGCTTCTTCCACTAGTTCGCCATAATGAAATTTTTTGCCGGAGGTTTTATGAATAACATTTCCGTTTTCGGCATAACAAGAAGCATTATCAACATTCCATTTTTTAGCTGCGGCTTCAATGAGCATTTCGCGCGCGGTTGCCCCCATGCGGCCAAGATGTTTGTAGGCGGATCGTACGGTTGAACTGCCACCCGTAATTTGATTTCCGTATTTTTTCTCATTTCCTATGCCGAATACAATATTGATATTGTTTAGATCAACCTCAAGTTCTTCAGCGATCATCTGGGGAACAGCCTGATATGCGCCTTGACCCATTTCGGCGCGGTGGTTTAGAATGGTGACTTTTCCTGAACGGTCGATTGAAATCCATGCATTCAATTCAACACCCAAATTTTCGGCCGCATCCGATTTTAATAATTGAACCTCTTCACCCTTGGCAGGAATGTATAGCCCCAACGTAAGAGCGGCACCTGTCATGCCCGATAGCTTGATAAAATTTCTTCGCGATACTATATTTTTTGTTTCCATGAAGTAAAATTTTGATGTGATTATTGAATCAGAGAACAAGTGGATTTCATCTTCTGTGAATTATTTAGCACTTGCTTTTTGACTCATCAGGCTTGATGCAGTTTTAATTGCCTTGCGAATTCGTGGATATGTACCACACCGACATATATGACCCTGCATGGCAGTATCAATATCTTTATCAGTTGGATTTGAATTTTTCTTTAATAACGCAGTGGCTGCCATAATTTGACCGGATTGACAATAGCCACACTGTGGAACTTGCTCTTGTATCCACGCTTGTTGCACTGGGTGCGTGTTATCCTTGGAAATACCTTCAATCGTTGTAATGTTCTTGTTACCCACCGCCGATACCGGTATAGAGCAAGATCGAATAGGCGTCCCATCCAAATGAACTGTGCACGCCCCACATTGAGCGATCCCACATCCGTACTTGGTACCGGTAAGGCCAGCCGCATCTCTAATGGCCCAAAGCAAAGGCATCTTGGGATCCACATCGATGGTATAGCTCTGATCATTGATTTTTAATTTTATAGAAGCCATGATTTGTTGGGTTGATGATAGGAAAGTTACGAAATAATCAACTGAAGAGTTCCTAAGAGGCAAGCGTCCAGAAGGCGAAAAAGAAGGATATTCATGATTATAGGTATGAACGGTACTTTATAAATGACAAAAGCGCATTTTTGCGTGGCATAATTATTCGTGCTGTTGAACATTCTGATTCAATCTAAAGTTATAGTACTACATCTTGTTGTATGCATATGAAAAACATAATAGTGGCGTGCGCCATGGTTGGATTGGCTACATGCGCTATGAGTCAAACCAAGCTTCAAATAACGGTGAACAATATTAGAGGCGTGAAGGGTAATATAATGGTAGGGATATTTGATAGCAATGAAAACTTTCTGAAGAAACCACTTGATGGAAGAATGGTGGAGGCTTCTGGGGATTCAATTACAGTTGTATTTGAAAATTTAAAGCCGGGGAAATATGCAGTAAGCGTTCTTCATGATGCTAATAAAAACAAGGATCTTGATCAGAATAAATTGGGAATTCCAAAGGAGGGTTTCGGTTTTTCAAACAATGTGACAGGAGCGATGGGCCCCCCATCGTTCGAACGCGCATTAATTGATTTGCTAGATCAAAAAAACCTGGATATCAATATTAAAATGAAGTACATGTCAAAATCTGGTCGTTAATCATATGCTAAGCTATCACACATCGAAAATATTTTAGAAACTGTATTGACCTCGACGATACCATTCTGATGTGACCAGGAATTAAAAATAAAGGTTGTAATTTCTGCAATTTCAAGATCCGTAAGCGACGAAACGCCAGGCATTGGCTGATTGTATTTTTTTCCGTTCACTATTAATTCCCCATTCTTCCCGTTCCTTATGAGGCATACAACATCCTCTAGGTGATTTTGCATATAATCAGACGTATCGAGCGGTGGATAGAGTAAACCAAGTCCCCCTCCATTTTTTTGGTGGCAATTGCTGCAGTGTTGAAGATAAAGCTTTTCACCTTGCACGTAGTACTGTTTAAATTTAGGAGACGAAGTTTCTGACTTATCGGTTTTTTGACAGGAAAGCAAAAAGCAGAAAGCAAAAAGCAAAAAGCAAAAAGCTAGCTGTAAGCTGTAAGCTGTCTGCTGTACGCTTTTATTTCTTTTCATCTTCTTTCTTCAACTTCTCGATATCTTCAAGCAATCGGTTCACATCTTCCTCTTTGGTCCCATCGTACTTTCCGCGAATTCTACGCTGTTTGTCAATGAGCAAAAATGCACCGCTGTGAATAAAGCCGTCGGGGTCCGATTTATCTTCCATAGCCGTGGCGAAGTAGCTGGTTTGGGCTATTTTATAAATATCTTCTTTGTTTCCTGTGACAAAATGCCATTTATTACTCTTAACGCCCAACCTGCCAGCAAAGTCATGCAGTAGGGCCACCGTGTCATACTCAGGATCTATGGTGTGAGATAGCAATAACACGTTAGGGTCATTTTTAATACGTTCATAAACCCGTAGCATTTGTGTTTTCATTATTGGGCAAATCGTTCGGCATGAGGTAAAGAAAAAATCGGCTACATAAATTTTGTCTTTGAAAGTATCGTTGGTTATTTCAGCGCTATCCTGGTCCACAAATTTGAAATCGCTAATGATATGATACACGGTATCTGTTCCTTCAACTTCGCGCTCTCCGAAGATGGGCAGCGTGCCTTGTTGTTTTGAGTTGCAGGCGGAAAGCAGAAGGCAGAAAGCAGAAAGCAGGAAAAACGACTTAGTTCGATTTAGTACATGGCCTTTCATTAATATGTAAGTAGAAGGCTTAGTGGTAGTATGTGTATGTTGAAGCGGGGATCTGATATTCATTTTCTGTATTTTTTATATATTCTTATTCCCATCATAATTAAGAAAGTTACAACAAGTAGTCCGGCAATTCCCCAAACAATGCTCAATGCACTTTTTAAAACAATTATAAAAACGATGCTGATTAAAAAAAGTGTTGTGACTTCATTCCAGAAACGTATTTGTGTTGAAGAAAATTTAACGATGTCTCTTTTCAATTGTCGAAATAAATAATGCAGGGAGAAATGGTACACGTATAAAAAAAATACAAGGGTTAATTTGATATGCATAAAAGAGTATTGAAGCCAGGCAGGTTGATTCGTTAACATTGAAGCACCCATTACCAAGGTTATGATAGCGGAAGGCCAGGTTATTCCAAACCATAATCCGGAAGCCATTTTCTTCAGCTGTTTTAAAAGAATTGATTTTTCAGGTTCTGGTTTTTCATTTGCTTCTATAATATGGACCAATAGCCTGGGCATATAAAATAAACCCGCAAACCAGGTGACAACAAAAATGATGTGAAGTGCTTTGAGGTAGAGAAAGGTCATGTCGTAAAAGTCTACAGTACTCAGCCTATAGACAACAGTTTTCGCTTTTTTTATTGAAGCGAAATAATATCGCCAACCGAAACGCTTTGATGCGGATCAAGGGTTACCAGGTTTTGACCAAAATAAATTTTATTATCTTTTTTTCGATAAGTAGCAAGCGTCTTCAGGGGTTCAACCCCTTTTTCTGCAGTATCTTGATTTACGGTAGTAAGTACGCATCTGTCGCACAGTTTCACACCCACAAAGCGAACAGATCCGATAGTAAAATTCCTCCATCCATCTTCCTCATAAGGCTTTCCTCCGGTAAAAACAAAGTTAGGCCTAAAGCGATTGATGGGTAACGGATTTGATAATCTCCCATTCAGTTCATCTAATGTACTTTGTCCGATAATTAAAAAAGGGTAGGCGTCTGCAAGGCTAACATGTTCATCGTTAACTTTATATTTAGGATTGACTGGTCTTACATTTTCTTCCGGGAAATAAACGAGCTTACATTTTACAGCAAGTAAATCAGAAAACCATTGACTAGTCAAAAAGCTTATTTCATAAGCGGAAACGGTGTCGTCCCAAATATTTACTTGCAGGGGGATTGATAAAGAGCGATTTTCAAGGGGTAAGTCAAGATGATTGTCGCGATGTTTAATGGTTATTTTCTCCTTATCTATTGATAACTTAAATAAAGCCATTTTAGGAAATGTCCGTTGAGTCATAGCTTTCCCATCTCCATCCACAAGCATCCATCGCCTGTCATATTGCAATCCTTTTCCCAAAACATTGGCTTGAGATAAGGTTATACCGCCTAATGACTTGATCGGATAAATTGAAATTTGGGTGAGCTTTAATTCGGACATGAAACTTTCTTTTAATTTTATGCTAACTTAAAAAAGTTATCCGTTAAATAGTTATCTCATATCAACGACTATTTATCAAACATAATTAATTAGCAACACTTCACCTTTATAAGGGCAAATCTACATGTCAAACACTGCTGCTTTATGGTATTTTGAAAGTGTTAATCTCTACAAGATACTTTGTCCTCATAAAGTAAAGGCAATGGGAGGGAAGCATGAGTTTATTACCTATAAACGGGATCAATTTATTTACATGCCCGATGACTCTGCTACCCACATCTACATGATCGTTCGTGGAAGGGTTAAAATCGGACATTACACTGAAAGTGGCGAAGAAGTTTTAAGTGCAATATTAACCACCGGAGAGATTTTTGGAGAATTGGCCATGGCCGGGGAAGAAAAGCGAAAAGATTTTGCGCAGACTATGGAAGAAACCACAATCTGTCCGCTGACGACCCAAGAATTAAAGGAACTGATGTATGAAAACAAGGAGCTAAGTTTCAAAATACTTAAACTTATCGGATTGCGTATCATGAAGTTGGAACGCAAACTTGAATTGTTGGTATTCAAAGATGCACGCACTCGCATTGTCGAATTTTTAAAAGATGCAGCAGCATGGAAAGGTAAAAAGGTAGGGTTCGAAACTATGATTCAGACTAATCTGACGCACAAAGACATCGCTTCCCTCACAGGAACATCGCGTCAAACCGTCACTACTATTTTGAATGAATTAAAGGAAAGGAACCTAATAAACTTTAACAGAAAGCAGATCTTAATTCGGGATTTAGATAATCTTCAATAATCGTCCTTTGCTTAAGCCACAATCTTGATAACTGCAAGTTGAAGAGGGTATAACGTCGATCCTTTGATCGCATACGAGAAGCGGGAAAGTAAATTCCCTTTGCGGAAAATGAAAGTGTGAATAAACAACAGGATTATAAAAATCTTTCTTTGTAGTTTATCTAAAAGGTTTATGCTGCTGTATGTATCCATGGCTTTATTTCTTGAATGTTCTTGATTTCAATTATGTTCATTCCGAGGCTATGCGACTTTTCGGAGATCAAAACAATATTGTGATCGGAATCCGCAAAACCCCGAATGAACGTTACAAGGACCTCATCATTTTTCTTTTTTATGCAGAAGGGTTTCTGTGTTCCTACGTAGTCTGAAAGCCTGGCTCTCATTGTCTCTACACTTAGTTGTTGGTCTCTCATAAAATTTAGAATTATTTTACTTACAAACACATAGTGCATTATCGTGCCAAAGGAATTTCATTCTAAAATGGCTTAAAATCCATGTCAAATTCAGGCGTTTTCTCAAATAGAGAATGAAATGTTCAATTATTAGATCACAATTAAGGATGGGAAAGATTTTTGTCATTTAAACTCAAATTTCCCAATTAATCCATTAGCGTCAACAGGTAACTTTCAAGTTTACAGCATCAACTTGTGACCTAAAACTGAAAGGAAATAAAGGTTTATGGAAAATTGACTTGTAGATTAATGGCAGGGTACCATGCCAGGGCTCAGCAGCAGAAGCAAAGTTTTATTCTATCCACGGTATTTCAATAGACCCAGAGGGTACTTTATATGTTACCGAGCAATCCGCCAAAGTCAGGAAGATTTTGATAGAGTGATTTTTGCATAGCCGGTCAATCCGAACTTATTGCCAAAGGATTGGTAAAGTTTCTGATTGATACAAAAATGATTGAAACGTTAGGGAAAAGTCGGTAAAGGATATTGAACCGATTCTCGCTACCTAAAATCGGCAGGAAGATCTTTTTCTTCATCCACATCATTAAGTGTTTTGAGTTGCCAAAAATCTAACCCAAGTATTTTAAGATCATCTAAGGTGCTTGATAAAACTGTGTCGCTGCTCCAGTGTTTGTTATAAAATAATTCCGGATTTAATTTATTCATACCTAGCAAATAATAACCTCCATCCCTGGCGGGTCCTATTACAACATCATGAGTTTGAAGTTTTAGGAATGCTTCTGTAATGATATTTGAAGTAAGCTCAAAGCAATCGGATCCAATGATACAAATAGACTTGTAACCAGCAATAAATCCCACTTCGAATGAATTCGCCATTTTGGCTCCTAAATCTTTTCCTGATTGTACATGCTTTTTGTACTTTTTGTTAGACCAGTTGTCCTTCTTGTCGATGTGATCGGAGTAAAACAACGTTTTATGCATGAGCAATTTTTCAGTTATACTTCGTGTGTGATCTGCCAGCAAAAGATAAATTGAAAAAGCTTTAGCATCCCCTATCTGAGCGGCAAGCCGGGTTTTGACTTTGCCGAGTTCCGGATTACGATAGAAGATTATCAACTGTGATTTATTTTTTAACGATCGAGATTCCATTTGACTATTTCTTTTTACGCTCACAAGAACAGAGCTACGCAGTCAATAGTGACTGATTTCTTTTCCTTACCAATTCGTATGCAAGATAACCCAGTACGGCTGCGTATTCGAAGACCACAATCCATAAATTTTCCACAAATGCTTCTCTGCCATACCCGGCATATGTCAGAAAAATAACACCGGTCCACAAAATTGCAAATCTGAAATCGGTAAAAACAGACAACACGAGCAATGTGATAATATACCAGGGATGAAGAGTAGTGGTAAAAAGAAAATAGATGAGGAGTGACCACATCATGATATATATAAATGTTAAAACAATATTGTTGGATGAGAATTGATTTTTGATATCCTTAAAATACCATGGACAATAGGCCCTCGGCCATCGGCTTGAAACTAACAGAATAAGAATAGTTGCAAGAACACCAAGAATCCATCCTGCCGGTTGTATTATGTTATATCCGTACACTGAAAAACCCAATTCCCGCACGACATAATAAATACTTGCGTTGAATTCAAATCTTGAAAAGTAGTAACCAAGACTGTTTTGATAACCGGTTACAATCTCCGAGTCCCATAGTGGCAAAGAAAAAATCAAACATGTTAAGAAGACAGATGAACAAAATTGCACCGCCTTTTTGATTCCAAATAATAGCAGCAGCGCGGGAAGAAACAGCAGCGGTATGAGTTTTATGCAAATTGAAATAGCAAAGGCGACAGAAGAAAGCAAAAATTTATGTGTAATTAGCAAGTACAGACTCAGTAAAAGAAAGAAAATCATAACACCTTCCAGGTGAGCATTGCCAGTTAGTTCTAAAATAACCAATGGATTTAGCGCGTAAACAAATAATCTTGTGGCTGGAAGTTTAAAATGATTTAATAATTTTTGGAGTAGGACAATAGATCCAATTTCGCAAACAAAGATAATCACCTTGATAATCACCAGACTTCCATAAATCGAGGATGAACACTTAGCCGAAATCCAAAAAATAAATTGTGCAACAGGAGGATAGACAGTAAAATAGTCTTTTGAATTAAGATTCACGAAGAGGGCTTCTTCTATCCCTGGAATTGAAATTTTATTTTGGATGTAATAGGACGGAATATGCGCAAAGGGGTGATACCCCGATGCAAGTAATCTTCCATCCCAAATAAAACGGTAAAAGTCATCGGATAAAGTGGGCGGTGAAAACAGAAGAGAAAATCTAAAAAGGAGGGCCGCATAAAACCAAAATTGTATTTGGCCCTTTTTTAGTGTAAAAATTATCCAACAGTATATCCCGAAAAGGATACTATAGGATAATAATAGGAGGGATGTTTCATACCGGGGAAATGCAAAACCAATTACCAAATAAGCAAATAAAGTAATGGACAGGAGGATGTATTGTACAGGCTTTTGATCAAACATTGGTTAACGGCTTCACCGAATAGTAAAATACGCATCCGAAACCTATTGCCAGCATGACATGAAAAAAGACGAGTACGCTTATGTGCAAATAGAAACCAACTATGATCCCTGTTATAAAGTACAGACAAAGTAAACCTTCGAGGACAGTAATGATATTTAAACGCGTATTGACATAGACATTGTTTTTCCAAGTGTCGCTTTTGTGTGTAATATTAAATTTGGGGGTTCGGACGAATGGTGTTTTAAATCCGAACAAACCTTCTACTACAGCGATGCCGTTGTGAAGCGAAAGGCCCATAGAGATCATTAAAAATCCCGGAAACAAATTGAAAAAAGTTTTCCCTGGATGATCCTGAAATTGGCGGGTTGCTACCCAATAAAAGACTGAAATTGATAAAAATCCAAGTAGGAGTATTGTCCCAATGTCAAAAATCCATGTTAGTTCAGCATGGTCCTTTTTTATAAAAAGCATCGGTACACTCAGCACAGCAGCGATAAAGACGCCCAAAAAAACAGAGCTGTTAAATAAATGAAAGAAAGCATGTAATTTATTGGTTATCGTAAAATCAGAGGTTAGGACTTTTCCAAAGATTTTGCGAGCCGTTTCTGCTCCGCCTTTGTTCCATCTATACTGTTGTGCTTTGATAGCAGGCATAATAACGGGAAGTTCTCCTGGTGTTGAAATATTTTCGAGGTACTTAAACTTCCAATGTTTTAGCTGAGCGCGGTAGCTCAAGTCCAAATCTTCCGTTAAGGTATCGCTTGACCACCCGCCGGCATCTAGTATACATTCTTTGCGCCAGACACCACACGTACCGTTAAAATTAATAAAACTGCCTGCAGCATTTCGAGCGCCTTGCTCAATGGAGAAATGTGCGTCTAAACCAAATGCCTGAAGCTTTGTCAGGATTGAATAGTCTTTGTTGATATGGCCCCAACGGGTTTGAACCGCACCTGTAGAGGGTTCTAAAAAATGCGGCAAAGTTTTTTCCAAAAAATCCCTTTCCGGAATAAAATCCGCATCAAAGATGGCAATGAATTCACCCGTAGCTAATTTGAGACCGTGATCAAGCGCACCCGCTTTATATCCTGCCCTGTTTTCTCTGTGAATAAGTTTAATATCAAGATTAAGCACCCGAAGAGATTCGATCTTTTTCAAAATAATCCCAGTTGTTTCATCGTTGGAGTCGTCAAGGATCTGAATTTCTAATTTTTCTTTGGGATATGCCAAGTTGCTTACCGCATCAATCAACCTTTCCACCACATACTTCTCGTTATAGATTGGTAATTGAACGGTGACGTTGGGTTGGAATATTTTAGAAGGCGTTGCGATTTCTTTTATTTTTTTTTTATTTTTTAAATACAGCCAAGTAAGATGAAGCTGACCAATGCTGAAAAGAAAAATATAGAGTAGCGAGAAACTATATAGTATCGTGATTAAAATTGCCATTCGTTGTGAGAAGGTAGCTAATACTTCCATCGGCTTACCTACAAATATTTAAAAATTGTACTAATGATTTTATACCCCGCCAAAATGGTCCCTCTAAAAGTTCCTGAAATTTTTGAAAAGCCTATTCGTTTTCGATAGCGAACAGGAACTTCAACACATTTCATTTTTCTCTTCGCCGCTTTGAGTTGCATTTCAACAGTCCAGCCATAGGTTTTATCTTGCATATCAAGTTCTACCAAGGAGGAAAATTTGATCGCCCGGAAAGGTCCAAGGTCAGTAAATTTTACATTGTATAACAATTTTAAAAGTCGCGTGGCTAACCAATTACCAAAGATTTGTTGCGGTGTCATAGAACCTTTCTCCTTACGTCCTAAAGCCCTTGATCCTATTACTAAGTCAACATTGTCATGAATTATTGGGTTAACGAGTGTACTGATTTCCTCAGCATAATCGGAGTGGTCTGCATCTAAAAAAACGATAATGTCCGGTTTGGGAAGAGATTTTTTTACGTGGTCAATTCCTTTAAGACAGGCTCTTCCGTATCCTGGAATAGGTTCACGCAATACGGTAGCGCCGGCTTCTTGGGCAATGCGTTCGGTGTCATCTGTCGAAGCATTGTTGACAACTACAATTTCATGGATCAAATTTTTTGGTATTTCGGCTATAACCTGCCCGACTCCATTCTCTTCGTTGAATGCTGGAATTATAACGGTTATACGAGAAGTTGAAGTCAAAATAAATGTATCATAAAACTATTAAAGTTATACGTCCAGTTTGATGTTATTATTTCCAATCAATATTGGCTTCCCAAATCTTCCTTCTTCATTCTTTACCTCTAAGTTTAGAACGCCTCGCGGACAAACCGACGAACAGACACCACATCCAACACACGAAGAACGTATAATATTTTGGCCACGTTGTGCATACCACCGGACATCGATTCCCATTTCGCAATAGGTTGAGCAGTTTCCACATGAGATGCATTGTCCTCCGTTCGTTGTTATCCTAAACCGGGATTTGAATCGTTGAATTAGTCCCAGGTAGGCTGCCAACGGGCACCCAAACCTACACCATACGCGATTGCCCATCAAAGGATAAAAACCGGTTCCTACAACACCGGCGAATCCGGCTCCTATAAAAGACCCGTATACTTCGCGCAACGTATAGCTATCCATAAAAAGGAACCACGACGATTTTGTCCAATAAGTGTAAAGTACTGCAACAGTCATTACCACAGCGAATACAAGTACCCCGTGCACCATCCAGCGCTCCACCCTCCAGGCCTTTAAAGTTTTGTTCGATAATTGTCTGTAAGGATCACCCAACGTTTCGGCTAGTCCTCCGCAACCGCAAACCCAGGAACAATACCATCTCTTACCGAAAAAGTAAACGAATACGGGAACGGCAATCACGATCAACGCAATTCCCCACCCTAACATAAATACGCCCAACATTCCATTGTCTAGAAGTTGATTTAATCTGAAATCAAAAAAGAAACTGTAGTCTAAAGGCCAAATATTCTTGAAGTCGAAATAAGGTTTATTAAGACGAATGAGAAATTCGGGAATTAAAAAAGCAAACGCTGTTTGAAAGAACATAACGGAAATGGTTCGCAGAATTTGATACTTGCTGTGCCTATAGTGAATAATCATCCTGACACCCATGACAAGAATACATAGCGTGTAGATAAAACCATAAAGGAAGAATCGGCCAGCTTCGTTTCCATTTAAGATTTTACTAATCGGATCAACCAATATGATCCAATTGGTCATGTATTCAGGATAAAAATAGAGCACGATGTAAAATACGATCAACCAGGTCCCTGTCAG
>CAZAHL010000186.1:0-14369 GCA_964484845.1 uncultured Chryseolinea sp.
TATTGGTGAAGCATTTTATAAAATATTTAGGCATTCTGGCGGTCATTGCTGCTGTTTCATGCGATTCATCCGAGGAGAATAGCCCAATAGACACGGGCAAAGACTATTTTCCACTGCGTAAGAGACATTTTCAGATTTATGACGTTACCGAAATCAAGTATACACTTGGTATTCCGGAAACAGTCGCATTCGAGCTAAAGACTGTAGTAAGCGACTCCTTTCCCAATGCGGAGGGTAATTTCACCTATGTTATTCACCGAAGCAGGCGGAACGCCGGAGAAAGTAGCTTTACGACCCTCGACACCTGGTCTGCAAGGATGGACAGTCGGGACGTTGTGGTAAACGAAGAGAACGTTCCCTATTTAAAAATAAAACTACCCGTTGCAGATGGAAGGGAATGGAATGGGAATAGCTACAATACACAGGTTGAAGATACGTACGTGATAGAAGATGTTCAAGCGCCTTACGATGTCAACGGAGAAACATTCCAGGACTGTCTTGTTATCAACCAAAATGACAATCAGGATTTTGTGGTGACACTGGATCAGCGGAAAGAAGTCTATGCCAAAAATATTGGCCTCGTTTACAAAGAAGTTACCTTGCTTAATTATTGCACGATCGGTTCATGTTTAGGCCTAAAACAAGTTGAGAGCGGCGTAATCTATAAGCAATCAATCAAATCGTATGGGGTGGAGTAGTAAAGGAATGCTCGTTTTTATTTTGATGGTCCTTGCTCTAACCGGTTGGGCGCAGGTCAATCGTTACGTTGTTTTTTTCAAAGACAAAGAAGGCAGCAGCTACAGTACTTCTGCTCCTGAACAATATCTGTCTCAACGTGCAATCGATCGTAGAATCAGACAAGGAATATCAATCATTCAGGAAGACCTGCCTGTCAATGAAACCTACGTTCAAGGTGTACGGGATGTTGGAGCCAGCACTTTTTACAAAACCAAGTGGATGAATGGAGTTTTAGTGCAATGTGATATGTCGTTGATTTCTACCATTGAAAATATGGCATTTGTTGATCGCGTGGAGTTCGTGGCGCCAAATGCTAAATTGTTGGTCAACGGTCGTAAAAGGCAGGAACAAAAAGTTAAAGAAATAAAATCAACCTCGTCAACGCAGCTTCAATTACACATGATTGGATTGGATGAAATGCATGCAGCGGGGTATCAGGGTGATAATTTAATCATTGGGATTTTTGATGGCGGATTCCAAGGTGTTGATACGGCCCTTCCCTTTCAACATATTTTCAACGGCGGCCGGATTAACCTTACGATATCCAAAGATTTTGTTACGAACAGCAGCGACGTGTTTCGATATGATGAACACGGTACTGAAGTGTTTTCAGTAATTGCGGCATACCAGGAGGGATTTTTTACTGGAGGCTCTTACGAAGCAGATTATCAGCTCTTCGTTACAGAAGATGTAGGTAGTGAATATCGAATTGAAGAATATAACTGGATGTTCGCAGCGGAGCGAGCAGACAGCGCGGGCACAGATATTATCAATTCCTCCCTTGGATATTATGATTTTGATCAATCCTCTATGAACTACCCTAAAACTGCGATGGATGGAAAAACGACCGTAGTAAGCCGGGCTGCGCAGATGGCTGCGAATAAAGGGATCGTAGTAGTTTGCAGTGCGGGAAACGAAGGAAGTATTGCATGGCAGATTATAACGGCTCCGGCAGACGCTAAAGATGTTCTAGCCATTGCAAATGTAAACAGTGCCGGGATTCGGTCCGGATCGAGTTCCGTTGGCCCTTCCGCCGACGATCGCATTAAACCGGATGTGGCTGCCTTAGGCGTAAACACCAGTGTCATTAAACCAACGGGTGCTCTAGGCTCCGCATCGGGAACTTCCCTCTCTGCTCCATTAATTACCAGTTTAGTAGCCGGCGTCTGGCAACGTTACCCCAATCTCTCCAATCTGGATGTGATGGATGCAATTCGAAAATCGGGATCCCAGGCGAACAACCCGGATAATCTGATTGGATATGGTATCCCAAATTTCAACGCTGTGGTAAATTATTTGGATCAACAGGAAAAAGTTTTCCACATTTATCCGAATCCGATTATTAACGACTCCATCACCATCGAACCGTTTGATCCGACTTATGCGAGTTCTTGCAACATTGAATTTTTAACTTCTCAAGGTAAGGTCGTATATAAAACGTCATTCACTTTTTCGCGCGAAAACCGATCCTTCTCCGCATCCCTTGCCACTATTTCTGCAGGTATCTACTTCGTCCGTATTTCGTCGAGAAACAAAAAATTTACATACAAAATTATCAAGCCTTAAGATTTATTTTAACACCTAGTCCTTACTCCATCTTCAGCTTTATCCTTTATGCTTTTTGCTTTCTGCTTTTAGCTTTACCCTTCTTTAATGTATTTTTGGGAAAGTTGAAAAGAACATCATGCCAAATCACCTAGTCGCTCCCTCGATACTTGCAGCCGATTTTGCTAACCTGGAGCGTGAAATTAAAATGATCAATGAAAGCGAGGCCGACTGGATTCATGTTGATGTAATGGACGGAGTCTTTGTTCCAAATTTTTCTTTGGGGATACCCGTCGTTGAAGCAATAAAGAGACATGCTAAACGGCCCTTGGATGTTCACTTAATGATCATTAATCCCGAGCATCATGTGGAAGCTTTTTGTAAGGCAGGAGCAAACACGATATCGGTTCATGTAGAAGCCTGTAAACATCTTCAACGAAATGTTCAACAAATTAAGGCACTCGGTTGCGGGGCAGGGGTTGCCCTCAATCCTCACACACCTGTTGTGGACCTTGAAAATATCATAGCCGATGTTGACCTCGTGTGTGTGATGTCCGTGAACCCTGGCTTTGGCGCACAGAAGTTTATTGAGAACACGTATCAAAAAGTGGTTCAGTTAAAAAAACTAATAACGCAAACTAATTCGCGCGCATTAATTGAAATTGATGGTGGAGTTAATTTACAAAACGCAAAACTATTATTGAACGCTGGGGCCGATGTATTGGTGGTAGGAAATGCTGTTTTCAGCGCTGCCAATCCCAGAGAGACTATCAGCCAGTTGAAAAATGGATGAGAAGATAATAAGTAAGAGGTAAAAAGTAAGAGGTAAACGGTAATCAGTAATCGGTAAGTGTTCGGACATACTTCCTATCACCGATTACCTCTTACCACTTACCTCTTACTGATTACCAACTACTCGGCAGGATTTTTGAATTAATTTGTCAAACTATTTTATGAATAGGCTTTCAGCGATTGCTTTCATTTTCTTTTTTATTTCCTGTCAGACACGTACTGTAACTCGCATTAACCCGGATACGCAAATTGATTTAAGTGGCCGTTGGAATGATTCTGATTCAAGAGCGGTCGCAGATCAAATAATTCGGCAGCTCTTCACTTCCGAAAAATTCAAAGAGTATGCAAAGGAAAATGAAAAAAAGCCTTCCATCGCCGTTGGCCTCATAAAGAACAAAACCAGTGAACATATCGATGCTTCTAACTATGTGAAGAAACTAGAGATGGCGATCTATAACTCCAATATAGCGGAGCTGGTTGAATCGGAAGAGTTTCGGGATAAATTAAGATTGGAAAGAGCCCAGCAACAGGATTTTGCAGATCCAGCTACCGTTTCGAAATGGGGTAAGGAAATTGCAGCAGACCTCATGCTTTTCGGAGAGATAACGTCTGAAACCGATACTTACAATAATAAACGTGTGGTTAACTATATCACTACTCTTTTTTTGACAGATATTGAAACGAACAAAAGAGTCTGGTATGGTCAACAAGAGATTAAAAAGTTCGTGAAAAATTAAGCCGATGTCCCAGCGCTTTCGAAATAGCATGGCGATTTTAATCTTTTGCTGTAGCGCATTCATTATGAGTGCGTGCGCAAGCTACTATCAAAATCATTTTGACTTTAACAGCGAGTTTGAGAAAGGGGATTTGCAACACGCTCTTGAAACACTCAAGCGAAGAGAGAGTGAAGCTGATGGTAAGACGAGATTTATATACGATGTCAACAAAGGACTGCTGCTTTCCATCTTAGGCGATTATGCTGAAAGCAACGAATATTTTGAGAAAGCGTTCCTCTTTGGTGAGGATTATAGAATTAACTACGTGGAAGAAGCAGCATCCTATTTCACTAATCCAAACATTACTGTTTACCGGGGTGAAAATCATGAACATTTGATGCTGTTGTATTTTAAGGCAATTAATTATTTAAAAATGGATAAGCCTGAAGATGCGCTGATCGAATGTCGGCGATTAAATATCAGGCTCAACCAGTTAAATGATAAATATGTATCGGCTGAAAAATTTCAACGTGATGCTTTTATACATACCCTGATGGGAATCATCTATCAATCAACGAAAGATTTTAACAATGCCTTTATCGCATATCGCAATGCTGTCGAAGTCTATGAAAATGACTATGCAACGATGTTCGGAATGGAAACACCTTTACAACTTAAGCGGGATCTTTTAAACACAGCGTGGTGGACAGGATTTCAGGATGAGTTTGAAAGGTTCAAAACAAAATTCGGGATGCACGATTTTACAGTAATTGAGCCAGCAGCTGAATTACTTTTTTTTTGGCACAACGGACTGGGTCCTGTTAAAGAGGAATGGAGCATTAATTTCGTGATAAACCAAGGACCAAATAACACCATTGTTTTTAATAACTCTGACCTCGGAATCAGTTTTCCCTTTCATGTAGCGGAAGAAAAAGACCGGTCAAACTTAACTAAGCTTGAAATATTCAGGCTGGCATTTCCGCGTTACCGGGAGCGGCCAGTTTATTTTGATTCTGCATCTCTGGAGGCAAACGGTAACAGCTATAAACTCGAAGTTGCTGAGGATATAAACAAAGTGGCTTTGCTCAGTCTTAAACAACGCATGCTTCAGGAATTTAGTAAAGGTCTCCTACGTGCAGCGATGAAAAAAGCTACGGAGCATAGTTTGCGAAAAGAAGACGATAGACTGGGTGCTGTCATTGGAATTATGAATGCATTGACCGAAAAAGCAGATACGAGAAACTGGCAGACACTTCCCCACAGCATATATTATTCACGCGTGCCCTTAAAGGAAGGCACTACTCCGGTGACGTTCACATTACAAACAAGTGTTCGGCGCAAAACGGATTATAGCTTTACCTATATCGCTAAAAAGGGGCAAACACTATTTCACACCTTTTCGTCGTTAGAGACTTCAGCCTCGTCGTACAGATACTATTAAGGGGTAGGATGATTCGCGAAATTAAGTTAACTTTAACTTTAACCTTTAATGTCCAGATCACTAATGGCTTACATTTTTTATCAAAAGATTTAATCTTTTTTTTCTGAAGCGTTATATTTTTTTTGCCACGGTTTTGTTCTTTAGCTTCTCAGCTGTACCTGATGCGTTTGGGCAGTATGAGAATGAGACGGATGCTACTATTCCGCTTGACAAATTTTACATCAAGAGACAAGGCAATGGCTTTCTTCGAAAAATTCTTAGTAAGGTCACATTTGGTTTGAGCACAGGATACGGCAGCACAACCTTTAAACATGAACTGAACGGTTTCGGAATATTGCAAAACCCAAATACTGCACCGAAGCTATTCCAATCCTCCACAGTCACTTCCGGTTATTCTAATTGGTTCAATGCGGCTGTTGATTCGGCAAACATCGTTCAACCAGGAGCTTTTTTGGTAAATTCAGATACGGCTGCCATCGGATTCAAAAGTAAATCTTTCAATATTCCCCTGCGCGCTACGTTGCATATTGAATTTGATCGCTTCCGCATCGGCGGAGGATATTCCTACGAATTTACAAGAGTTGGCGATTTTAAGCCATTGAGCTACGGGGATAGGATCAATAATTTCTCGCCCGATTTTTCCAGCTTTTTTTTAAAGAAATATTTTGGATCGATCGGCGCCTCTGTGTATCGATATTATGAATATTTACTGATTGTCGATGTCAATATCGGAGGATATAAACTTGGAAAAAATTTTGATGCGGGTACCATCAAGAAAGGCGTATTTGTTAATTTGGGAGTAACCGTAGAGCGGGAGATGTCAGAATATTTTAAACTATTCGTACGGCCATCGTATGAAATTAAGAGTTATGAACTCGGTATTCCGGAATCCAGTCAAACAATCAACCATAAGTTCAATGCTTTCTATGTAAACGTTGGGGCCACCTACCGAATTCCGGAGCTCCGAAGATGCTTCCTGAAAACGTGCAAAGCTCAGATGAATCATGCTCATGGAAATAGGGAGTACAGAAGTCGCGTACACCCCATCTATAAAAAACAAAATCCACACTATGGGGAAAATCACCCCGTTCTTTTAAAATATAAAGGAAAGAATAAAAAGAAGTTGAACCCGTATTGATCTCCAATTTCCGGAATTTTACAATCGCTCAATTCGTTGAAATTTTTTAAAAAGATAGACCCCATCTTTTTCTTTGGATCAGCTTCATGCCAGTCAAAATTTCCCCCTTGAAAATCCTTGTAAAGTATTCATCATTACCGACTAATCAATAACGTTTTTTACTATCTTGCACCCCTCTAAAAATGGAGTATTCTAAGTCAAATAATTGTTAATTTTTCATGGCAGAAGAGACGGGTGATTTACCACCAGCAAGGCAAAGTATTATCCCGATTAACATTGAAGATGAAATGCGGGGAGCCTATATCGATTATTCGATGTCGGTCATTATATCAAGAGCCCTTCCGGATGTGAGAGACGGGTTAAAACCTGTACACCGCCGAGTGCTTTATGGTATGCAGGAGTTAGGTGTTAATTACAACAAGCCACATAAAAAATCTGCCAGGATAGTAGGAGAGGTCCTCGGTAAATATCACCCTCACGGTGATGCTTCTGTCTATGATACCATGGTTCGTATGGCCCAGGATTGGTCACTTCGATATACGTTGGTGGACGGTCAGGGAAATTTTGGTTCGATCGATGGCGATTCACCGGCTGCCATGCGATACACCGAAGCCAGGCTCAAGAGAATTGCCGAAGAATTGCTTGCGGATATAAACAAAGATACCGTTGACTTTCAACCTAACTTTGATGATTCACTTACAGAGCCTACAGTTCTTCCCGGAAAACTTCCCAATCTTTTAATCAATGGATCTTCGGGTATAGCGGTCGGTATGGCAACGAACATGGCGCCTCATAATTTAACAGAGGTCATCAATGGCATCATAGCCTACATCGAGAACAATGAGATTACGATTCCCGAGTTAATGAAATTTATTACCGCACCTGACTTTCCAACAGGCGGTATAATATATGGGATTGCTGGAATTCAGGAAGCATACCTTACTGGCAGAGGCAGAATTGTGGTACGCTCGAAAGCTGAAATAGTCACAGCAGCGAATGGCAAAGATCAGATTATCGTTACAGAAATTCCCTATATGGTGAATAAGGCGATGATGATTGAAAAGACCGCCGCTTTAATCAATGAAAAAAAGATAGAAGGCATTTCGGATTTACGGGACGAATCGGATAGGGACGGATATAGGATTGTGTATGACTTGAAGAGAGATGCTATTCCAAATATTGTTTTAAATAACTTATTCAAATATACTCAGCTACAATCGGCATTTAGTGTAAATAATGTAGCTCTGGTAAAAGGCCGCCCTCTTACACTGAACTTAAAAGACTTAATTAAATACTTCGTTGAGCATCGGCATGAAGTAGTTGTCAGGAGAACGAAGTTTGAATTAGCCGAGGCGCAAAAACGTGCACACATTCTGGAGGGTTATCTGATAGCATTGGATAACCTGGATGAAGTGATCACCCTGATACGGAATTCAAAAGATCCCGATGCTGCGAAAGCGGGACTGATGAGTAGATTTAATTTGTCTGAAATTCAGTCAAAAGCAATCCTCGATATGCGCTTACAACGACTTACTGGCCTGGAACGCGACAAAATTCAGCAGGAGTATGATGAAGTAAAGCTGCTTATCGACAAGCTTAACAACATTTTGGCAAATGAGTCCGTGCGAATGGAGATCATCAAAAACGAATTAATTGAGTTGAGAGAACGGTACGGTGATGCACGCAGAACTCAGGTCGTTGTTAATGAAGATGACATTTCTTTTGAGGACATGATCCCGAATGAGGATATGTTCATTACGATTTCTAATCAGGGATATATCAAAAGAACCTCATTGTCGGAGTATCGCACACAAGGACGAGGCGGTGTAGGGTCACGGGGCGTTGTAACAAAAGAAGATGATTTTACGGAGCATCTATTTATCGCTCAAGCCCATAATTACCTTTTAATTTTTACGAACCAGGGAAAAGTATATTGGAAGCGAGTATATGAAATTCCGGAGGGAACTAAAGCCTCGAAAGGGAGGGCCGTTCAGAACCTAATAAACATTGAACCCGGTGATACTGTTAGAGCCATCATCAACGTGAAGAATCTGGAGGATGAGCAATATATTAACAACAACTTTGTGATCCTTTGTACGGAAAAAGGCACCATTAAAAAGACCTCCTTAGAAGCCTATTCCAGGCCTCGGCAAGGGGGGATAAATGCAATTTCCATCCACGAAGGTGATAGGCTTCTAAATGCCTCATTAACAAATGGTAACAACCATATAATTATAGCAAAAAGTGAAGGCAAAGCGGTTCACTTTAATGAGCGGGATGTACGGCCCATGGGGCGCACGGCAGCCGGTGTTCGCGCAGTCACCCTCGAGTCAGAAACCGATAAGGTAATAGGAATGGTTTGTATCAGCCGCGAAGATGCCAATCTGTTAGTGGTTTCCGAAAAGGGATTTGGCAAACGGTCATTGATCGGCGATTATAGGATCACGAAAAGAGGAGGTAAAGGGGTTAAGACCCTTAACATTACAGACAAAACTGGCAAGCTTGTTGCCATCAAGGAAGTAATTGATGATGATGAGTTATTGATTATCAATCGTTCGGGTATTACCATCCGGATTAAAGTAAGTGAGCTTCGCGTAATGGGTAGGGCAACGCAGGGCGTTAGACTTATCAAATTAAATGAAGATGACAGAATATCATCCGTCGAGAAGATCCAGAAGATTGATAAAATAGAACAAGAAATAACCAACCTAAATTAAATTCAACCAAAAAACCTGTATTCACAATGAAACGATTTACACTCTTACTGTTAATGTTTGCTACAGTATCTGTTTATGCACAAAAACCTGTAAAGCCTAACCTTAACAAAGCGCTGAATTCCTGGAAAGAAGGAAAACTCGAAGAAGCGAAAGCAAATATTGATGCTGCGACTACCTTTGAAAAAACTATGGGCGATGCCAAGACCTGGTATTACCGAGGTCTCATTTATGCTACGATCGATACCACCTCGAACGAAGCGCATAAGGCATTAGCAACAGATGCATATAAAACTGCAATTGAAGCATTTAAAAAAGCCGATGAACTCAATGCTGGCAAAAAAGAGGAATTATTCATTCAGGATGCCACCGGAGTACCGATGCTTAAGTCTCAACAGATGACTAACTGGGCAGGGGGCTATTTGAATAAAGGTGCCAGCCAATATCAGGAAGAAGATTTGGAAGGTGCTCTGAAAAACTTTGAAAAAGTCCAGGAGATCATTCCGAAGGATACGACGTCCTATTTCTATGCGGGATTTGTTGCCAATGGCTTAGAAAATTATGATAAAGCCATCGAAAACTTCAAAAAGTATAATGAGCTAGGCGGAAAGTCTTCCGATGGATATTCAATTATGTCGAACATTTATAGCGGCCCTAAGGAAAATAAAGAAGAAGCCCTTAAGGTAGTGCGGGAAGCCAAAGCTAAGTTTCCTGCTAACCAGGATTTTCCGAAAGTGGAAATTGGATTGCTGATCGATTTAAAGAGGATAGACGAAGCAAAAAGCGGGTTAGAGAATGCTATCAAGAAAGAGCCCGGCAATAAAATCCTTCATTTCTATCTTGGCTATGCTAATGCGAGCTTGACCAAAATAGATGAAGCGAAGAAAAATTACGAGGATGCGTTGAAAATCGACGCGCAATATTTCGAAGCGTCCCTGTATTTGGCAAAATTAATGTACGGCGAAGCTGCTGCTATAAAGAAGGAAATGTCCAACTTAGGAATATCGGCTGCCGACAAGAAAAAGAAATTCGATCTTGATAAAGTTTTAGTCGAAAAACTGAAAGTGGCACTTCCTTATTGGGAGAGAGCGGAAAAAATTAAGGCAGATGACCAGGAAGTGTTAGATACATTGTATGCGATGTACACTGATTTGGATATGCAAGATCAAATGAAACGGATCGATAAACGTTATAAAGAACTAGGTACTGAAAACTAATGTGAATTTGAAATATTCCAAGGTTGGCCCGAAAAGCCAACCTTTTTTTTTGACGTAGTCGCCTATCGACAAACTGAGATGATTCGGGCGGATGTTTCTAATCTTATCAAATGTCAGCTAATTATATAGCGATGGAGTACAAATTAGGAGGCATATTTTCGACTTCGGCGATCATGGTGCCTTTGTGTAGTTAGCAGCATCGATGTGAACAATCTACTCTCCGAAACGATCGCTTCATTACGACCCCATCACAACTTAAGGGCGGTTGATTTGTTCTAATGGATAGGGTCCTTCCGTACATTGAATCCAATGTTGTTCCGATTTAAGCGAAATTACCTCCAGGTCGGTATGGGATGATAGGGTAAAGGATTCTCGTATTATTCGATTGTCCTTCGTACAAATTTTCTTTTACCTTTACAAGAATACCATGGGCAACACAGTCTCAAAAATCAGACAAGCATTCAGGGCAATTGGCATTTTGTTGCTTATCGAGATCAGTGTGGTCTCCTGGGCGTGTGAGGGAACAAAGCAATTAAAGATTAAAAGTCAGTTTACGACCGACGGTGACTCGACGGATACAATAATTATGAACCAGGAACGATCTAGAATACGTGTATTCTTTGAAGTTTCGAAAAAAATGGCTTTTATGGTTGGAGCGTGTTCCAATAGCATTGTAAACCTTCAACTTATAAATTTCTGCTATCTACGTCCACTATTCCTGGCTGCATACCAACGAAACGTGTTTTATGTTTATGCTTCCCACAGTGTTCCTTGATTATGGAATTAACCAAACCATAAATTTCAAATTCCATCTAAGAATCATTGTTTCGAGAATACTCGCATTTTAACAAACCTTGTAATGTCATTATCAGAAATATTTAATCCTGAGACCCTAATTCAATATGGGGGATTAACATTTTTGCTGCTTATTATTTTTGCTGAAACTGGCGTGTTCTTCGGTTTTTTTCTTCCTGGTGATTCTTTGTTGTTTGCCGCTGGTCTTCTTTCTGAATCTGTTTACCTAGACACTCCCGTTACCATACTTATTTTGCTATTAATATTAGCTGCCTTTTTGGGTACTACCCTAGGCTATGGCGTCGGACGTTGGGCAAAAAACTACCTTGAACATCGTCCTGATAATTTCTTTTACCGAAAGAAGTATATAGAAATGACGGAATCTTTTTACCAAAAGCATGGTATGATGGCATTTGTGTTGGGAAGGTTTTTACCGATTGTACGGACTTTTGTACCAATTCTCGCTGGCATGACCCACATTGATTTTAAAAAGTTTTTGTTTTTTAATTTGTTAGGCGCTAGTGTTTGGGTTGTAACAATGGTAATGGCAGGACACTTACTCGGAAATGCTTTTCCCGGATTAATCGAATATCTGGAGTATATCGTTTTTGCCATGATTTTAGTGACGTCAATACCTCTGATAATTTCTTTTTTCAGAAGTAATCGAGGGCCCGGAAACTTAACGGACAAAGTGTAATGTTACTCTTTCGGTAAATGAGTTAAAATTGTTTCGATAGCAATCGAGTGCAGCTTAATCATGTAATATTTATGTGATGATGGTTAAAATGATTGGAAAGGATATTTCGTACTTTCAACCCCATGAGAAACCCTGAATTGGTTCAGTACGCTCCTATAGCACTAATGTTTTTGGTCGCCGCAGGATTTGTTGGCGTAACGATGCTGGCCACTCACCTTTTAGGGCCAAAGCGCAAGACCAAAATAAAATTGGAATCATTTGAATGTGGTATTGAACCCCTGGGAAATGCCAGAGTACCTTTTAATATTAAATATTTTCTCGTCGCTATACTTTTTGTATTGTTTGATATTGAAGTAATCTTTATGTACCCGTGGGCTGTAAATTTTAAGGAATTAGGGATGGAAGGTTTTATAGAAATGACGCTTTTTATAACAGCATTACTCATTGGGTTTTTCTATATCCGGAAGAAGGGTGCACTAACTTGGGAAGATTAAGAGGTAAGAAATGGAACCAATAACAGGTAAAATTCATATTTCTGAGAAACCAGCGGGCATTGAAGGCGCGGGTTTTTTTGCGACAAGCCTTGAGAAAGTGGTGGGATTGGCACGAAAAAATTCCATCTGGCCGTTGCCTTTCGCGACATCGTGTTGTGGAATTGAATTCATGGCGACCATGGGAGCGCATTATGACCTTGCCCGATTTGGATCTGAGCGGTTAAGCTTTTCTCCTCGACAAGCTGACTTATTGATGGTGATGGGTACAATAGCAAAAAAAATGGGCCCCATCCTGCGACAAGTCTATGAACAAATGGCTGAACCAAGGTGGGTTTTGTCAGTGGGAGCATGTGCCTCCAGTGGGGGAATATTTGATACTTATAGTGTACTCCAAGGAATCGATCGGATTATCCCAGTGGATGTTTACGTCCCAGGATGCCCACCCAGACCTGAACAAATTATCGATGGAATTATCAAAATTCAGCATCTGGTAGAGTCCGAGTCGTTGCGGCGGAGAGACTCAGACGAATACAAAACTATGCTTAATAGTTACGGAATAGAATAAATGGATTTAGCGGAACAGGAAAAAATTATTGACGTAGTAAGAGAAAAGTATGAAGATCAAATTCTTCTTACCGAAATGGTGCTAGATTTTTTGACGATCACGGTAAAGAAAGACAAGATCATTGAGATCATTCGCCACTTGTACCATCATCCGGATGCGAAATTTCAATACCTGACCACGCTATTCGCAATCCATTATCCCGATTTGCAACAAATGGGGCTCGTGTATCAACTGCATAACCTTTACAATAATAGTCGCATCAGACTAAAAATTTATCTCCCGGCCGATAAACCAACGGTTGCAACATTAACACCCGTTTTTGCCGCGGCTAACTGGATGGAAAGAGAGACCTACGATTTTTATGGCGTTATTTTCGAAGGCCATCCTAATCTAACGCGGATATTGAATGTAGATGAAATGATCATCTTTCCCATGAGAAAAGAATTTCCCCTGGAAGACCAGGTGCGACAAGATAAAAATGATACCATGTTTGGCAGATAAAAGATGGAAGTAAAAGAAGATATTGATCAATTCTATCAACCGGAAGAGAAGCAATACTCTTACCTCAATTTGGGTCCAACACACCCTGCTACGCATGGCATTTTTCAAAATGTTTTGAAGATGGATGGAGAGATCATCGTTGATGCAACACCTACCATTGGTTATATTCATAGAGCTTTTGAGAAATTAGCAGAGCGCAGACCTTTTTACCAGGTTACCCCAATCACTGACAGATTAAACTATTGCTCTGCACCGATCAACAATATCGGTTGGCACATGACTGTAGAAAAATTGCTTGGTATTGAGATTCCAAAACGAGTACAATACCTTCGGGTCATTATCATGGAGTTGGCGCGTATTACTGATCATCTCATCTGCAATGCAGTAGTTGGAGTGGACACCGGCGCTCTTACCGGCTTTGTATACATGTTTCAACAACGGGAACTTGTCTATGAAATCTACGAAGAAATCTGTGGCGCCAGATTAACGTCGAACGTCGGTCGCATCGGCGGATTTGAACGCGACTTTTCGCCAAAGGCTTGGGATAAAATCAACCGGTTCCTTAAAGAATTTCCAGTGGTCTTGAAAGAATTTGAGAATTTATTAAAGCGAAACCGCATATTCATAGACCGTACTGTCGGAGTTGGAGGTATATCTGCTGAGCGGGCCCTTAATTATAGCTTTTCAGGTCCCAACCTTCGGGCTGCAGGCGTTGATTATGATGTCCGGGTCGCTTTGCCTTACTCATCCTACCAGGATTTTGATTTCAATATTCCAGTAGGTACCAACGGCGACGTTTACGATCGGTTTATGGTCCGCCAAGACGAGATGTGGCAAAGCATGAAGATTATTCAACAAGCTATTGACAAATTACCCGACGGGCCGTTTCATGCTGACGTACCTGATTTTTATTTACCTCCGAAGGAAGAGGTGTATAACAATATGGAAGCATTGATCTATCATTTTAAAATTGTAATGGGAGAAACGGATGTTCCAAAAGGTGAAGTCTACCATTG
>CAZAHL010000187.1:0-10506 GCA_964484845.1 uncultured Chryseolinea sp.
TTCACATTCAATCCCTCACGGGATTGGCACGAACTCAATAGTGAATGCGATTTTTAAATGACAACGAATCGGTCGCCTGTTTTGAACAGCGGACAGGAAAATGTACAAGTCGTTGGCGGTGTAAAGGTAAAAAACCAAGTTGACATAGAAGTAAGACTAACGTAATATCTAAAACTGCCCAGTTTAAAATGCCTAGTCGAAAATTATATTTAGCTCATGCTTTGGATGCCGAGGATCACTTTGTGTCTTTTGAAAGATGAGTTCATCCATAGGTCATGCAAAGGAAAGGTATCACAACTGAAGCTGCGAGTCTCGTTTTTAAGTCCTTAGAAGGAAGTGTTCATTGTATCGGCAGAATTAAAAGATTTGAAATTTGATTTAGATTGCGACTTTGAAATTAGGGCCTTTGGGTTGTTAGTTTAATGGTAAAACAGTCGCTGAATGGGTTCGAATCCCACCACTTCTACCTGGGTAGTTTATGATGGTTAAAACCAGCAACAAAACATTGTTCGAATCAATGTACAACCACTCTCCTGTAGCCTACTGCATGGCTTATGACCAATATTCCTTTTAATTCAATCTAATTTCAATTGTGTATATTGGTCCAGGCAAGTTCTCCAGACAAAGATCTGAAAACGCTGCAGTAATAGGCTCACTAATTAAATAGCATTGGGACAAGATCATTTCAGGTTAAGAACGTAACGATTTGCTTAGCTTGCGAGGTAATCGTTGGACGCCTCTTAGCAAAGGATCGCCGGAATCACAGAGGGACAATAGCATGATAGATATGATTAGACGGAAATTAATTGAACTGGCCAGATCAAATTCAACGTGGAGTTATTCTCAATTGAATGAACAACTAGATCTTAAACTCGATTTTCGAACTAAGTATGACAGAGAATTAGTTAGCGAGTGGTTGGAAGCCATCTCTATACACGAATCCAAAAATGGAAGACCATTATTGAGCGCCCTCATCATTGCTAAAGGGCAAGACAAAGCTCAAGCTGATAGCTTTTTCAAGTTATGTGAAAAACTTTATAACATCTCCTGGAAGGAACTAAAGGCTGAGAGTAACTATGAATTGGAACGAATAAAAGAGTGCTATAGTTTTTGGCAGAATCCCGATAATTATTCTTCGCATAAGGATGACTACTGATGAGCTTTTTGACCACCACTTAAAAAACTTCATTTCTCCGAGTCGTCATTGTGAGGCCGCGACTTATGTAGTATTGCCATTTACCCCCGAATCAATGTAGTGGAGGGAAACGGGTTTCCCTCACTAACTGACTTTGCGCTACAATTAAATTATTTCGGTTCTCTTTTATAAATACGGATTTCTGCCTTCGTCTTCGTTCCATTGGAAACGCGTTGATGTTTTACCGTTTCAGTTACCGTTTCTTTCGTCATCGGATGAGGTCCTGCAGCAAATGCATCAATGGTGTAAAAAGTCGATGCTTTATTCGGGCCCCAAAGGATCATTCCTTTTTCAAATTTGCTGACACGCGTGTAGCCAGCCCTATTCCAACTGGCAATGCCCTTATCAATGTCCCTTATTTCTTGTTCGTCGCTTAATGGAATGCCAAATTTCCCCAGCTTTCCCTGACTTGCATAATATTGAAAAATGTCGCCATATACGGCCGCGGTACCATGAGCAGAATGGTATATCTCACCATTCTGGAATTGCACATACGTCGCATTAAAGATTCCCATACCTATAACGTTGCTTATGCAATCACCCAATGCATCTTTGTAGAAATCCCATTTGTTCCGTATTTGGATATCCTCTATTCCGATACATCCAGCTATTGGCACTTTGGAAGACACAAAAGGTACTTGACAAGGAAAACGGCTTATTCCAATACCCCGGTAAAATTCGTCCAGACCATTGATATCTTGTTGCGTTAAACTTTGAGCTCCCATGCAAGGCGGACAGGGCACAATGGAGCCATTGCTTTTACAGGCGATCGTCGGTTTTGTATTATCCTTTGCAAAAGCCATGGCACTGTAATGCATGATCGAACAATAATCGTATGCGCTCCTGGCAGTGGAATTTCCTTCTGTTTGAAAATTAAATTTACTGTCATCCTTGACGTTGTCAAATCTGATTTCAACAAAGTTATCCCGGTCTAAGCGCGACTGCTCATGCCATACTCCCAAGGCGTGCATGAGTTCATGGATAACAGTTGCCTCTGTGAATTTTCCTTTTATTAATTCCAGGATATTACTTCCATTCCGTTGCCTTCCTACAGGGGAGGAACCTGCTCTTCCACTTCCATCATCATCAATACATTTGATATAAATGTAATCTTCTTCACCGGTTCGCTCTTTGAAGACAATACCAGTATTAAAATTGAAAAAGTTTAGGGCTGCTCTGATCTTGAGGTAGTAGTCTGACTCAAACACCGAGTTATCCAATGTTACCGGAACGTTCCCCCCTGGCCAGCGATAAAGATCATCCTTCCCAAATGTATGCGTATCATCATCCCGGGTATAACTTTTTGTTGATGTAACACTAAAATCATGGACAACAATATCTCCGTTTAAAATGAGCTTCGTTCCTACTTTCTTTACATAGTAGTTTGACTCAGTAGTATTTCCGGCCAGCTTTAATTTTACGAGCGAATAGTCCCCTTGTTGCAGGGTGGCAAATTCTTTTGTTGCTGATACGGATTCACTAAGATTAATGCTTTTCGGATTTCCCGATTCTAATGCAACGCTTTTTTCCACGATGGTTTTATCACTAATACCTAATTTGGGTTTTACTTGTCCATGAACTGCCAGGAATGCGCCCATTATAAACAGCCATGTTAAACCTATTCGTTCAAGGCTGATTTGATAGCCAATCCGTTGGCATTGATTTCTCACGTTCATCTTTAACTTTTTCATGATTTCGCTAGTTCTCATATTTTTTGTGTTTTATAGGGTTAATGTAACGATCGCGTTAAAGACGTTTGTTGCAGGACTGAAGAGGTCGCACGTAGCAAGATTCCTTTAGCGGGTTCGTGTAACAAAGTTGGTGGTGATAAAAGGGAATGACAATTCCCTATTTGGGTATGGTTTTTTTGATCCATAAGGGGCATGGTGCCTATGAATGCCAATTAAAATTTGCATCCTCGCTGATAACAGTTAACCCTTTTAGGTCGGTGACAAACGCCGAATCACACCATCGCATCGACATTCATGCACATTGCCGCACTCTCAATTGATAAGAATTGCTCAAGTTCAATGTTCCTCCCTGAAAGAGCCCCCCTTTGTCATCTTCACGTAACGCATAAAACCCCGGCTCCATTGTACATTGTTATATCCTCCATTTGCTATCTGAAAATGAAGCAGCCTTAAACTAAAGAAGCCCACCTTTT
This sequence comes from uncultured Chryseolinea sp., assembly GCA_964484845.1. Classification (GTDB taxonomy): domain Bacteria; phylum Bacteroidota; class Bacteroidia; order Cytophagales; family Cyclobacteriaceae; genus Chryseolinea. The sequence continues at coordinate 3,360 of CAZAHL010000187.1, forward strand.
TTCAATCACTCATTGCTCATTACTTATTGCCTATTGCCTATTGCCTATTGCTCATTACACGTTGCTCACTGCTCTCATCGTCCCCTGAAAAAGCTCAAATGCATCGGTACATATTGATGGGATGTATAATTTCCTTGACGAAATGCAGCTTTGGGCAAAGGTTTGCTTCAGGAAAATCGATAATTTCAAGTGTATGAATCGCTTTTGGAAGTACAAGCTTGATCACGTAATTTTTTGGACAGCCACCGTTGGCTTCCACATGTTTACAAAGGTCGATATGGTCAAGGAAGCGGGCTTTGATCAGTTCGCGCTTGAAATCATTGTTCGAAATGGACTGTTAGCTCTTTTGATTTATTTTAATCTCTTAGTGCTCATTCCGAAGTACGCTCAACAGAAGAGGATTGTTGCCTACACCTTGTTTTTAGTAAGTTCGGTGGGACTGTACGTGATTCTAAAAAATGCTCACGACGTTTACCTCCACGGTTATGTATTGGGTAATGAAAGCCGGAAGTCATTATTTTATAGCACCTACTATAATTTTTCAATAGCGATATTTTATCTGGCTTTTAATGTTGCGCTTCATTTAAGCAAAGGGTGGTATTTTCAGCGGGAGCTTATTCAGAAAATGGAAGTAGAAAAATTAAGTTCCGAATTGGAATATCTCAAAGCGCAAATTAATCCTCACTTTGTTTTCAACTCAATTAATACCATTTATTTTCAAATTGAGAAACAAAACATTACGGCCCGTGAGTCATTGTTGGCTTTTTCTGAAATGCTCAGATACCAATTATATGAATGCAACGGGAAGGACATTGTAATAGAAAAAGAGATTAACTATCTAAAAAATTATGTTGAATTGCAGCGAATGCGAAAGGATGAAAACTACAACATTTCTTTTATTGTAGAGGAAGATGCTACAGGATTTACAGTCTCACCGTTGCTATTAATACCCTTTGTTGAAAACGCATTTAAACATGTATCGCATCATCCCGATAAAAATGATGTCAGGATCCGGTTAAGCATGCATCAGAATTATTTTAAGCTTTCTGTTTTCAATACCCGGGAAATCAAAGCGGCTGATAAAAACGGCTATGCGGGTATCGGATTGAAAAATGTAAAACGCAGGTTGGAATTATTATATAAAGACCGACACGAATTAATAATAGATAACAGACCGGAAAGTTTTGAGGTTAATCTTTCGCTTCGAATTACGTAAGTAGTAACCCTAACTTGAGCCGCTGATATCCGCAACAAATGAAACTAAATTGCCTCATCATCGATGACGAACCTATGGCGCGCAAGGGTCTTGAAGAGTACGTACGCGAAATTGAGTTCCTTCATCGTGTTGCTTCCTGTGAAAATGCATTGAAGGCGTCTTCTTATATAATGGACCAGCAGGTAGATCTGATTTATCTTGATATTCACATGCCAAAAGTTTCAGGAATTGATTTTCTTAAAACCCTAAAGAATCCTCCGTTAACAATTTTGACGACAGCCTATACCGACTATGCGTTGGAAGGCTACACGCTCGACGTGATCGATTACCTCGTCAAGCCAATCACCTTTGAGAGATTCCTGAAGGCTTCCCAGAAAGCGCTAGAATTTTTCAACCTGAAAAATCGCGCAGCAAATCCCCCCACGAACCAGCCCGATTATTTTTTTGTCCGATGCGATAGCAAGTTCGAAAAAGTGTTCTTTCGCGATGTGATATACGTGGAAGCGCTTCAGAATTATACTGTTATTCACATTCCGGATCGAAAGTTAATTACATACATCACCCTAACAAGCCTAGAAAACCAATTGCCCAAGGATCAATTCCTAAAGGTTCACAAATCTTTTCTGATTTCAGTGCCACACATTAAGGCTATTGAAGGCCATGAAATAATTGTAGACAATGCGCGTATACCAATCAGCAGGAACTTAAGGGATCAGGTCGTTCAGCAAATTATGGGCAACAGTCTTTTTAAACGTTAGATTTTTAGGCAGCTTTTTATTGATATAGTTCAAGGTTTGAGGTTCAAAGTTCGAAGTTGTTGCACGATCCAAACTAGCAGAACTTGGAAGAGAGCGAAACCTTAAACTTCAAACCTCGAACCTCGAACCTAACTAGAGTTCGTAGTTCGGATTCTGCTAGCAGCCTGCACGCGGGACCTACCTAATTTAAGGCGGTCGTCGCTTCACCGCCGATAACCAGATAGGCTATCTGTTGGCCTTCCGGAAATTCGTTGGATGAATAATAAAGCTTAAGCGTATTGCTCTTTTTTTGCTTCAGCGCTGTGATATCTTTCACAGAGCACGCCATGGATTCTTTATAACCTGAAGCGGCACCTTCAAAGCGCCAATCCTTCAGCACCTTATTCTTGTCGTCTTTAATAGTGATGGTCCTACCGGTCACAGTTCTTCCGCATTCGCTGTATTTCACGATAAGCTGACTATAATTTTCAGCCGGATCCAACAGCAATTTCGGTGCAGCCATTTTAGAATTCACGTACTGATCGACCACTTGTTTACTGTCAAGGTAAACCTGGAAATTGTGTGCGCCAGGTGTGCTTGAAAACGAAAGAAGAATGGAACATAGGGCAACTCCGACCAAGGCGTTAACCCATGAAAATCTGATGAACTTTTTCATATAGTTTAATTTTAATTGTGGATATAAGACTTTGCAATGCTTATACTAAGGAACGAATAAAAAGTCCGCAGGTGTTACATATCTGATCATCTGCATGTATTTCTTGACGAATAGCGCGACATATAGGCAAGGACTTTCGGAAAACGTTGTGCGGCTTGGTTTTAAGACGATTATACCTAACGTGACCCAACTACGCCTTACTATTTTTTTTCGTCCGGATTAAAGAAAGATTAATAATTTTTTCTGTATTAAATTTTTCTGGAATAGAGGAGAGACTGTGAACCTAAATGCAGGAAATTCTTTATTTACATATATATATATATATATATATAGGTCTGCGTGGAAGCACCTTCCTTGTTTTTAATTGTGGTGGTCTTGACTCGCTCTGTCGGAAATCGTATTCCTTGTCACCGACCCGCTCGAACGATACTACTACAGCAGATGTCGACTGTGCTAGCAGGCGAACCGTTAGGATATGATATATTTATTTCAATAAAATTTCGGTGGTGGGATGATTTGGTAATTTTGATGCTGGTGCCAATAGGGATAAATAAGATCGGTCTGGCTTGCAGCATCGAGTCTCTTTATCTGCGCTGTGCTTAGATTCCAGCCAACAGCTCCCAGATTTTCTTTAAGCTGCTGCTCATTACGGGCACCGATAACCAAATTTACAACGGTAGGGCGCTGTAAAAGCCAATTAAGGGCGACCTGTGCCACTGTTTTTCCTGTTTCTGCGGCGACTTCGTCGAGGCAATCGACAATTTTGTAAAGCTTTTCGAAATTAGTCGCAGGCCCATGTGCCCCACCCTGCGTCATGCGGTTGTCCTGAGGCATCGGGTGGTCTCGCCTGAATTTACCACTCAATCTTCCAGATGACAATGGGCTCCAAACGATGGTCCCTACATTTTGATCCAGAGCCAGTGGCATTAGCTCCCATTCAAATTCGCGGTCAAGCAGGGAGTAGTAAGCCTGGTGCGCCACATATCTTGACCAGCCATAACGTTCTGAAATAGATAATGATTTCATGAGGTGCCAGCCGGAGAAATTTGAACAAGCGATATAACGAATTTTACCACTGGTGATCAGGTCGTCGAGCGCACGAAGGGTTTCTTCCACGGGAGTGTTACCGTCGAAACCATGCATGTGATAAATATCAATATGGTCGACATTCAGTCTTCGCAAACTGTCTTCAGCATGTTTTATGAGCGTATAGCGCGATGATCCGTAATCATTCGGCTCACTGCCCATCGGGAACGTTGCTTTGGTAGAAATAAGAATCCGGTTGTGTAGACCTTCCAGCGCTTTACCCAATATTTCTTCCGATGCTCCATTTGAATATATATTGGCGGTGTCAAACAACGTTACACCTGCGTCAATGCAAAGGTTAATGAGTCTTTTAGCCTCGTTCACGTCGGTATTACCCCAAGCTTTAAAAAACTTATTTCCGCCACCAAAGGTCGCTGCGCCAAAACTTAAAATCGGAACTCGTAGTCCGGATACCCCTAATTGTCTAAATTCCATACCTAAATTTTTTGTGTTTGTCCTATGCTTTTGCGTAAATGTACAGTACCCAATTTATTTCCATCCAGCTATAACATGTCATCAGGATAAAGTCCTAGCGGGGAATTTACCTAATAAACGGATTTACGTTTTAGGGAATAACCGAAGTACTTGAATATCGTTTAAAAAAAACCATGATGCTGATTTAATTAGATTTCCGGCGGGATTGAGAAGGTTGTGTCTGAATTAAGACAGCCGCTGATTCGCCTTTGCTCCCGGCAGCATGGTAACAGCTATTGTCCCGATAACAGCAAGGACAATCAAAGCAGCAAAGCCGTTGGCGTAACTTCCGGTACGATCGCGAAGCCATGCGGCAAGCATGGGAGCAAGAGCTTCCGCCAGCCCATCCACGGTGATCACGAGTCCCATCACACGTCCCATTACTTTCACACCAAATAATTCTGCCGCCATTAAGGGAATGATCATGTAGTCACCCCCCAGCGCTACGCCGAAAATGAAGGCGAATATGTACACTACTCCTGGCGTTGCGGAAAAATAAAGCAGCGGTATTGAGAGTGCAACCAGGGAATAGATTAATATCATGACCTTTTTTTTCTGCGTTTTATCGGCAAGCCAACCCATTAGCAAACGGCCGATGATGCTTGATCCAAGCACGATCGAAAGAACGTTGGCGGCTTCTGTCTGGGTGTATTTGAGGTCGATGCTTAAAAATAATTTCAGGTTTTGGGTTGTCCCAGCCACCGCCCCGATAGAACACATGCTTCCAATGACAAGCAGATAAAATGGCCAGCTTTTGAGAATCGCGCTAAACGGTTTTTTGCTTTCCTCCTGTTTCGCTTTCAGTATTACCTCTTCCGGGTTTTCTTTGACAAACCATACCATCGGGAACGCTACGACGATCATGAGAATACCCAATGCCATCAGGGCATCACGCCAGCCAAAATTCAAGGCGAGCCATCGAGCAACCTGTGGGACAAGCATGCCGCCAAAGCCAATTCCGAGATAAATAATTCCCATCGCTTTGCCCCGTGACTTGGTAAACCAACGCGATACTAACACCTGATTCGGCAACGGTCCGCCGCACATATAACCAAGTGCATTGAATAAATAAAAGACATAGAATTGCCACATGGATGTCATGATGCTTAAACCGATCAGGGCAACGCCGCCCATAACAATTCCGGAAAGCATAAGGCGCCTGGGACCAAATCGGTCGATGATCCATCCGGCGATAAATCCAAACAAGGGTCCGACGATAATTTTAGCTAACGCGTTTCCGGATGTAACCGTAGCCCGCGACCAACCAAAATCGGTCACCCAGAAATCATAGAAAAAAGGAAGTCCGTAGAACATGATACCCACAAGGGAAAACAGGCTTAGAAATCCGGTAGCGGCAACCTGAAACTGGTTTTTGTTAAGTTTTTCGACTTCCATTAATATTGAGCTTTTGATGTTGCTTGGTGAATTGCTGCCTTAAATCAATACAATCTAATCTGACACCTTGATGTGAACAAACCTGATTTGTCTGCTATTAAGTAAAGTGAATGTACTTGAAGTTTTAAGAAAAAAAAATGTCTAAAAAGTGGCAGGCCAAATTAAGTTAACCTTGGTAGTATAGGCCATTCCTTTTTGCGCAATGGTAACGTGTCAACATTACTGTAGCAATCCTCACTAAAAGTAAGAATTTGATGATGGAACCAACGGCGTTCAAAATTGCCAAAAGCTCGAACGCTGAGTTGCGCTGTATGATCGGATTTGTAATTAAAGACGTGATGAAATTCACTTTACCACAAAGATGCAACGACGGCTACGGAAATCGATACGAATTTATCCATGTTTAAAAACTCTGGCTGACCTCCGCGTCTCTGCCGTGAAATGTATTTATTTACAAATTAGAAAATATTCCCACCCGCGCCAATACTCCAATCGGATAGCCGTGAAGTCGGAATCAATGTAATTGAGGTATTGAAGAATCATTGTTTGCGTTCTTCCATTCCGCAAAAAATACTACTTCCTTTTCTTATCGATGATCTGTTGCAACGATGGTTCTACTGCAATTCGATGAGACGCGCCAAATACCACAAAGACTTTGTTGTATTGATCCAGCGCGTTGTCGATTTTTTCGAGCAATGCCTGATCGCGAACTATTTTGGTGGCCCGCCCTACATCACCAAGTGTCCCATCTTTTATGAGGTAATATTCATGCATTTCGACTAAGCTGTCAAGCGAGAAATCTTTGAGCACGTAGTATTCATATATCTTCTTTAGAGAGTCAAGCGATTCCTCTTGTGGTGTGAGGGCAAAATCCGACCGACGGAGGTAAGGGAGGAACCTAGTTTCCCAGCCCTCCTCCAATGTCATTCCGGGAAAATGACCTCGTTTATATCCATTGAGATACCGCTCCACCGCCATATACAGATAGATCTGATCTTTTGGAATATGTTGTTGGAGGCTTGCAAATTCTTGTTTGTCGTCCATATCGCCGTTCACCATTTTAATACCTATGCTATCACATAAATATTTCAACAGGCCTGTTTCCCCGTTGCTTCTAATAGCTGAATCGATGGTCGGATATGTTGTGATTTCGGAGATTTGTCCTCCTTCGTTAAAGGCTATTTCCGGTTTCATATCTGTAAACGCTTTTACCAGTTGGGCGAATTGAGGATGTCCGGGGTCCCGGGTATGAGAAGCACCAAAGAAGATCAGATGTTTTTCGCCATTCACCAGATCGGTATAGGGAATGGTATATGTTCCGGTTGAGTCTGCCTCGGCCTGCATCTTGGCGTTTAGAGTATCAAGGTGAAGTTTTACCAGCCTATAATCGAGGTTTTTATAAACAAGTGTTTCACGTTGCTGCTCTTTCGTGCAGGAGAAAAAAGAAAATATGAGTATCGCGTTGAGCAAACTGTATTTCATGATCAGATTGAGAAATGAAAAGGCGTTAATATAAAGGAAAGCGTCACTATTCAAAAATATACATTCTCCTTTTAGGAGCGT
>CAZAHL010000187.1:10606-14363 GCA_964484845.1 uncultured Chryseolinea sp.
TCCGCGTAGACGTTTTTTTTGATAGTTGACGGAAATTGTTTGTAAGAAAAATCATAATTTCCCTTTAAGCCGAAATGCAATCGCACAACATCATCCTGGTTGCTAACGGAAAAGGTATCTGTCTTTTTATAATGCGAGATTGTATGTGTAAGCCGGATATTGCCAGCGTACCAATTTATCATTTTTAAATCAGGTATATCGTTCATCTGCCAACCGGTGGTTTAAGAATACTAATTTACATTTTCATTTGGAGTGGGCATAGTAAAGAAATAGGTTCCGCTGTTCTTTTTGCACAATCTTAACATGTCTATAATTTTGATCAACGATTGGAGATAGCAGGTTATATTTAATGGCATAGCATAAATCAAAGATCATTTTTTGAATTGGTGCCAAGTCCCGATAGATTGCTTTGCATTATTCTAATCATTTAAGTAGGTTAGCGCAGGAGCCCATTTCGTTCTTGTGTACAACAAGATCGGATGGGTTTTTTATTTAAAAGTTGTTAACAATATATAAAAATGTATGGCAGTTACTTTTGTAGAAATCGAAGATCGGTATAAGCCGAAGACCACAGATCAGACTATTTTTGCTTCCGTTATTATTGGCGATGCCGGTGTTGGCGGTTACGTTATCTTTCTTGATATGGTATTGAAAGGCGTTAATAAGCGGGCGTCCCTTGGCAAGGCTTCAACTTTGCTTGGAAAACGCACCACGGTGTCAGTCACCGTTCCGGATGTGCTTGAAGAAACGAATTGGACAAGCATAACTGTTCTTATCGAGGAGGGTAATACAAAAACAAAATACGGCCCCTATCGAAAAGAGGTAGTTCAACATCTTGACACGGTATGTTTCGTTGTAAAAATCCTGAATACCGATGAATTCTAAATTTTTATTTTTATCACGCATCCTGGCATTTTTGATGACATCTATTTCCGTGATGGCTCAGGATAACATCAGCGTTCCCTCCACGCCCGCATTCAGCATTCTCAATTATGAGCCTGCTTCTATAATGCGGCCCTCGAATCCGAAAGATTTATCCGCAGATATTTTAAATTCGCTAAGTCGCGATGGGAAACTTTTAATGAACCTTGGTATTGAAGTGGCGCCGTACTGGCTGAAAAGCCGGCCTCAATTGACGAGGGACGCCTATGACAGTGCCACAGGGAAACAACTATTTTTCCAGAGTCTGTCTTTGTCTGCTGCGACTGTAAAAGACTCCACCAGTGGTAATAATAAAATTGGAACGGGCTTCCGCTTCAGACTGCTCGGCGGGCGCACGACACCTGAATATCAGGAGAAAAAAGTTCAACTCATTAAGCGAGCTACTTTCGTTTCAGTCGTTACAGGGGTGCTCGGTTTTGCCGACCAATTTCCAACTCAGGACTCTGCCATTCATTTCATTGAAAATTTAATGCGTCAGGAAAAGTTTTCTCAAGAATACATCGACGAATTTCTCGATCATTCAAATAACTTGAAGGAATCGGGTTCGCAACAAGACATCCGGGGATTCATTCAGAAACTTGCGACGGAGATCGCCAGCCTTAACGAGTCCTTTGCGTTGGATGTCATAACCTCTTCTAGGAAAAGATTGGGATTTGTTGTCGAAGTAGCGGGCGCGGCAAGCTTCATTACTACGACGAAGGATGAATTCGAAAAGGCCGGCATCTGGATCAATGCAGCCAACGTGGTGTCTACAACAGATGCTTTTAATTTATCTGCACGCGTTTTTTTCACAGGAAAAGACTCGTCTAACACCAACCTCGACCTGGGCCTCAGTTATATAAAAGAACTCACCAATTTTAGTGTTTCCATTGAAGCAATGGGTCGTTTTTATAGAAGTGAGTTTCCGGATTTCAACTTAAATGGTGATAGGATCACACGCGTTGACAGAGATTTTACTTACCGGCTTGCTGCACAAGCTGCCTATAGGATATCCGAAAATATCAGTGTAAACCTAAGTTTAGGTAAAGACTTTAACGCACCCTTCCTGCAAAGGTCTGGCTTCTTCTCCATCCTGGGTGTTAATTATAGCATTTTCAAAAAAGATAAGCCATAGAAGTCAACCAGAGCAATTGAATGTTTGGCTGGCTGGTAAACACGGTGACCTCAGAAAGAAGTGAGAATTAAGGATCTATATTCAACTTGTCAAGCTGTGATAACCTTGCATTTTTATGATTAATTTTTCAGAAACTGCTCATCTAACGGAATTTCCTTTTCAAGATCCTCTACAATCTGCCTATTCAGCGGCGTATCTTTCACCAGATTATAGTGTTTCCAAAAGTTGGAGTCATATTTTCCGGTTTGCCATTGCAGACTGGTCAACTCCATTTGTTCATCCTTGATTTTAGCGACATCATTCACAGTAATTTTATTTATTAATAGTTCAAGAGAATTTTCAAGTGAAAGAACGATGGCTTTATTTTTCGTACTTATTTTTTCCACCCGCCAGGAGATCTTGAGATGTTCGGGGTAGAGTAGGCCTTTTATCTTTCTATAGGTAACAGTTTTATCCAGATCATAGTATAGCAACGAGACAGAGTCACTGATCTTTCTTTGGTGATAATTTCCGGGCCACTTTTCAACGATAGATAAAATTCCAAGTGTTGAAGAATCCAGGTAAATTTTACGTTCGCCTTGCAGTAAGGTTTTTGTGATTTCATAAACCTTCATGCCGTCGTGCGACAAAGTCCTTTCATGGATGGTATTGAAGTCTTCGGATATAAGGGCATGGGTAGGATAACGGATCGGGTTCTCAACTAAGAGATAGGCGAGAAGATTATTTTGCAGACCGAACTGCGCCTCCAACGGCTCTTGTAAATAATCTAAACTTTTCCTGATCGCAGTAATTGATCCCTTTTCTTCAATATCGTTGAGCCGATGGTGGTTTTTCATTTTTACATGACTGTAAGCATTTTTATCATAGATGTTTACGGCGGCTTCAATAAGTGACACATACTTACCATTTGCCTTTTTTATTTCCCTGTAAAAACCTTCCATAGAAAATGGTTCTTTCGGATAATTCTGCGGAACATTTTTTAAAGCGGCACGGACCTTTTTCTGTAATCCTTCCCCAGATAAGACCACCACTTCCTTTAACAGGATAGGTGCCGATCTTAATCTGACTCTTAGAATATGTTTTAAATCAATTGTACTTAATAGTGCGGAGTAGCCTTCATAACCCAGCATGGTGATATTCAAGGTATCGTCAATAAGGTCCTCGGTGAAGTTAAGATCAAATTCGCCTAGCGCATTTGTAATGGTTCCCGTGTTTTTATCTCTAATCACAACGGACGCATAAGGCAAGGGTTCGCCGTTGCTTGCATCAGATACTATTCCGGTTAGTGTATGCTGTGCATGGCTAATCCCTATGGAAGAAACAGCAAGCATCCAGAAAGCCTTCCAACATTTTATAAACATAATAACTACTCCTACTTTGTTCATGTTTTCGAAATTTGTTGTTTTATAGCATTAAGAACATCTGTTGTGTGCTGCGAAACTGCGATGATCTTCTCTTCTTTTTACCCTTTATACTTTAAAAAAGATTTGCTTTCAAGCTCATATTTCCATGTGCTATGTTTATTGTTTTAATCCCATACACGTCCCTTTAGGGCAATGTCATTAAGTTAAGGTTGTACTGGCTAATTTTGGAGCTTCAGAAAAAACTTCCGCTGCAAGCTTCAAACAATCCAGGTTGTGCAGGAATGTATTATGCATATTAGTTTCATTCAGTACTGCTTTTTTTCTTCCAGCTTCTGGA
>CAZAHL010000188.1:0-14300 GCA_964484845.1 uncultured Chryseolinea sp.
CTTGCTGGACTTAGCTGCCCATCCAGGTAAAATGTGATGTGATCCAATACCAAAGCCATTGTATATTTCAATTTGAGCTTAGGCTTAAGCAGCAACAGGCCCATAAAAATTGCACTTATCCGATAGTAGCGAGTTGGGGATACATTAATGCCTTTGCGACCATCAATAATGGTTCCGTTATAAACGATATCTCGGTCAAATGTCGCTCGACCCGACATAAAATACCGATCAATGGCAACCGTGATACTTCTATTTCGCCTTAATTGCTTCGTTACATATAGATTAATAGCGGGATAGTTTGTCATACCAAGATCTTTCAATTTCATCTTATCACCTTCCAATTCCCATTCTCTTACCTGTACATATCCATTCAGTACAAACTCTTGATGATACTGAACTCCAAGCTTGTAGGAGTTATTTTCATTTACTTCTTCCTGACTAAACGCGGCTATAAAAACGAGTAAGCCAACAGTTATTAAAAGTATTTTTTTCATATCCGTTAAAAAAAATAAACAATTGTAAGCATGCAGCTTCAAGAATTTTTGGGTCGATCATGATAGCCCCCGTAAATGTCCAGCACAAAACTGAAGAAAATTAGAATTTGTGAGTAGCCGGGGTGGCAAAAGTAATTTTAAATTGATGATTGGGCGGAGAGTAGCTGTAAGCGATGAAGTAGCCAGAAATATCACAAACCTTTTTTACAATGGAAAGTCCCAGACCGCTACCGAAGGTGGTTCTTTGTTCACGATGGAAACGTTGAAATATTTTTCCTGGATGCTCCAATGGCGCGCCAGCGTTACTAATAATAATATGATCCTTAGCACCTTTCACAGTTATCGTACTTGCCTGGCTTGAATGGCGAACAGCGTTAGAAATTAAATTATTAATTAGTACCTCGAACAAAATAGGATTGGCTTTAATACTTACGGCTTCAGGTAAAGAGATTTCTACCGTTAATTGTTTTTCCTGTATTTGGTGATTATAGGCATCAATGCATTTTGTCAGAATACTCCGCACCTCGATTTCATCTGTATCCAAAAACTGGCGATTTTCAATCTTCGATAAAAGAAGTAGATTCTTAGTAAGCCTTGTAATGCGATCAAGAGCATCAAATAAACTTTCAACAAGTTCGGCTTGCTCAAAGGTGAGTTCTTTAGTTTGAGTCAATAACTCAAGTTTCGACTGACATATGGCAAGCGGCGTTTGTAATTCATGCGAAGCATTTTCCGTAAATTCCTTTTGGCTCTGAAAGGCCGCATAGCTGTTGTTTACCAGTTCGGAAATAGCAGAACTTAGTTCCTGGAATTCGGTTGTTGAGGAAGTAGGTAAATCAATTGAAGTATCTTTATCAATTCGGTAGCTTTTTAATTTATCAAGAATCGTATAAAACGGTGACCACACTGTTCTTGTTAGTTTTCGGTTGATTAGAACAAAGCCAATAAATAACAGTGTAAGTAAAATAACCTGAATAGTGACAATCGTGGCAACCAAATCAATGGCGTTAACCAGTGACTCCTGAATTTGCAACACATACGATTTCCCCCGGATGAAAACCTCCGTACGTAAAATGCGATAAGGATGTACTTTCCTTTCTTTTTCGCTATAAATATTCACGGTTAAAAATGAATCCATTTCTAAACGATGATCATTTTGCTTTAACACAAATTCATCGTTCATCAACGCAAAGAATTTTAAATCCGTCTCTGTTTTGATTAATGGAAGGAGTTCATAAAATTCCTTTTTATGCGAGATGAGTTCGACGTCCAATTTATTTATGAACAAACGCTGAATGGAGGAGTAAAAAAGCGGCGTGCTGATGAGAATCATCAAAGCTGAGAAAATAACATAATTACGGACGGTGCGGGTTAGCAGCTTCATGCTTCAAATTTGTACCCTAGACCATAAACTGACTTAATGTAGTCAGGACAATTAACTTCCGAGAGCTTTTTTTTAAGGTTCTTTACATGAGCATAAATAAAATCGAAATTATCAAACACTTCTGCATCGTCACCCGAAAGGTGTTCAGCGATAGCGTTTTTTGTAACCACTCGACCCCTATTAGAAATAATAAATAACAAGAGGTCATACTCCTTGCGTGTAAGGTCAACCATTTTTCCGTTTACTCGAACATTCTTCCCTAACAAATCAACACTGATTTCATGGAGTTTAATCTCGTTGTTTCCGTCAAATCTTTTCCTGCGAATCACTGAGGATACTCTTGCTCCTAGCTCGGCAAGGTGAAACGGTTTAGGTAAATAGTCGTCTGCGCCAAGATTTAATCCCTTTATTTTGTCATCAATGGAATTCTTTGCTGAGATGATGATTACACCCTCAAGCTTTCTTTCCTTCTTAAGTTTCTCAAGGATCTTCAATCCATTCCCATCGGGCAACGTGATGTCAAGCAAAATACAATCGTATTCATGCAACATAATTTTCTCTTCTGCCTCGCTTGAAGTATACGCTACTTCACAGACATAGCTTTCCTGACGGAGGTATTGAACAATACTTTTGGCTAATTCACGCTCATCTTCTACGATAAGTATTTTCATAAAATGTTCATAACCATGTCACCAATTAAGGCTTACAGTGCAGATTTACCAGCGTTCTAATTGCAGCCACATCCTCCTCCATTTTTTCCACCATTGGCCCCGGAAGCACCTTCCCGATAAAGTTGAAAACTGGTTTCAAATCTTTGCGTTTTACGCGCGGCCAATTCCATTTCAGAATCGTTAAGATGCATTTTCTGATATTCCTTCACAGGGGAACAACTTACGATGGAAAGCGAAAAAATTGAAACCAGGAAAATAAAGACCCTTATAATTTTCATGATCAGGTAATCAGGTTAATATTTTTGGAAGTATAGATCTTGTCATTTTCATCAATAACAATACAGGCAATCCCCTTTATTTGATCTATCAGGTGAATACCGGCTTTAATACCCATGACCATAACGGGGGTTGCCATGGCATCTGAAATTTCAGCGCTACTGCAAATGATCGTAACACTTTTAATATCACGTATGGGGTATCCGGTTTTAGGGTCGATCGTGTGGGAATATTTTACGCCGTTAATGATCGCATATTTTTCATAATTTCCGGAGGTTGCCACAGATGTATCAGTAAGCTGCAAAGAAGCAAAAGACAAATATTTTTTACGGGGGTCTGCGATACCAATGGTCCATGCTTCACCATTGGGCTGCTCGCCCCAAACGGTGAGATCGCCAGCAGCGTTTACGATACCACTTTTCACGCCAGCCCTTTTCATTACGGCTTTCGCACAATCCGCGGCATACCCTTTACCGATTCCTCCAAAACCGATTCGCATCCCCTTTTCTTTGAGGAAAACGGTTTGATCTTGTTTATTCAGTATCACATTTCGAAAGTTGATAAGTCGCACCATTTTTTTCGCAGTCTGTTCGTCTGGTAAGGAGGTCATGTTCTGATCGAAGTTCCAAAGTTTCTTATCAATGGAGCCGTAGGTGATATCAAAGGCCCCTTGCGTTAGGGTCGAAATTCGAAGAGAACGCTCAATCAAGTCGAAAATTTCTTTGTCAACCGCTACCGGCTCGATGCCTGCCATTTCGTTGATCTGATTTGTTTGACTAGAGCTACTAAAGGTAGTAAGCAACTTTTCAATGCGCTGTATTTCAATGATAGCCTCTTCTATTCTGGTATGGGCCCAATTTTCGTCCTGCGCCACAACACAAAACTCAAACTGGTTTCCCATAAGTTTGAGATCCTTTCGAAACACAGAATCGATTATTTCGACCATCTTATTTTGAAATGAAGATCACCCATAAATTTATCCTGACTTCCAAACACATAACCATCCCACTCCTTGATAATCTTACCTTTTGCATCGAGCAGCAAAGTAAGCGGAAATTTACCTGAAGGATTATATCGCGCGGCCAGCGCTTCGTTGTGTTTAATTTGATCCTTCGAAAGCTGATGTTTCTTCGATCTTGGAAAATCAGCCCGAATCAAAACCAACTGTCTTTCCGCCAGAGATAAGAAGGGTTGTGTTTCAAAAACTTCCGCCTTCATTTTAATGCAAGGTGCACACCAATCAGATCCTGAGAAGTTCAGCAACATAAGCTTATTTTCTCTCGCAGCCGTGTCTTTTGCAGCTTCGAAATCTGTAAGCCATTCGGTTGGTCCCAAGATCATCGACAGAAAGAATATTAATAATATTTTCATACGGTTATTTAAATTTTGCTAAAAGTGAAATAATTTCAGCGCTCAATCCCGTTGAACGTTCGTAATGACCATATCTGAGTTCCAGGGCATTGAACCTTGTTAATCCCAGCACCCCCCCTGGCGGCGCATACCTGGCGCCAAGACCAATCATGGTACTGTTAAGCGTCGAGAGATCATAGTCACTGGAATAAAATTTCTCGCCTATGTCATGTTCGCCATACCCCTTGAAATACTTCACTCCCTGCTGCTTATAATAACGATAGAAAGGACTGACAGAAATGAAGGGAGTGATCTTGACAGGTGTTTCCAGCTCAAAAGTATGGGCGTTCATGCCCCAATCATCATGATAGTATCGGTAATAACCGCGGAGGATGAGATGGTCGCCAGAAAAATAATTTAATCTTATACCTAACGGTATCTTCATGCGCACCGCGGGTAATTTCTCGACCCGGTGGTTGCCATCGGTGAAATAAGTTCTATGATAAAGCGTTGCAAGTTGCCCGTCCTGATAGGCAATATCCGCCAACAATAATATTTGCAATCTTTTAGAAAGCACCTGACTTAGTGTAAAAGAAGCGCTATAAGAATTTCGTGGTTCTTTCTTACTTTCCTCTTGCCCTCGTAATTCTATTGGCAAAATTACTGACCAAGTATCCAGGTATACTTGGCCTTTTGCACTGAACTCCCGGTTCTTGTCTTTTGAAAGTTTTGACCATCCGAGACTAAGGCCTTTTGAAAAATAGTCATATTCCGTTGAAATCGAACCCGTCGCACTTAACGTTGAGCCCTTTTGCTCGTTGGTAATGGAATACGTGATTGACGGATAAATCCTTTTATCAGAAGCAGAAGCAGATGAAATAGTACTAGGATCAATTTTATCGGAGGATGCTGAAGTATAAGAATCGAAACCTAACTCAACGTCAAGGACGTGCTTTCGCTGCTTTAAATCGTAGCGTGAAAGTTTTACATCAGTTGTGTTGGCAAAGTCTGTAAGCTTCTCTGACCCGATTCCGCCGGTGACTGCAGAGTTGTTACCCTCTTGTACATAATAACTCGACACAAAATTGACTTCCTCCACCTTTAACTTCCTGTTTTTATAGGAAGAAGAATCTTGAGAGGTCTGTGAAAAACCAATTAGTGTCGACAGAAAAATACCAACAGCCGCGAGCGATATCCTTAACATACTGTATTTTCTATGGCAAGTCCGTAAAACTTTCTGAATTAATTCTGAATTTCCTTCGTGTATTTAGTTTTATTCCCTCAATTCCAAGAGAAAAAAATTGTTTGAACAATCATGTTAGTATTTTTTCAAGATAGTCTCCTAAATAGTAGGCCGCTGTTGCCGCCGTAGCGCCGAGCCCTACTGTTTCTAATATACTCCTTATCCATCCAATCTTGGTTACATAAGTTTTAATATACCCGATAACAATAAAGGCCATCAATGTTACCACAGACGCGAAGAAAAATGGGTCAATTATAAGTTTTCCCGTGTAAGCAAGTAAGTAGACAACCAATGGAATGCTGCCCGCAATAATAAATGAGACTAAAGTTGAAAGACCTGAGCGAAAAGGAGATTTCTTGTCCATTGATAGGCCAAGCTCGTCTTTCATCATTGTATCTACCCAGACCTTTTTATTTGACGTAATGCGGTGAACAACCAACTCCAACTCAGCACCTTCAAATCCTTTCGCTCTATAAATGTCGGCAACCTCACTACGCTCGATATCGGGCATGTTTTCAACTTCCCAATTTTCAATACGTACATGTTTGTTGTAATTATCTTGTTCAGATTTTTTAGAAAGGTAACTTCCAATAGACATAGAAAGTCCATCGGCTAACAGATTCGACATACCTAAAATTAAAACAATATTAATGGTGAGGTCTGCTCCTGATGAACCAGCAACGACAGCAAACGTTGTAACAATACCATCCATCGATCCGTAGACAACTTCCGGTAAATACTTTTCAAACCTAAGCATCCAGGTATTTCCTGAATGCCATTCGTGTTCGGGATGCATTTCCATATAAAGAATTAAAAATATGCTTCAATAGTCCATCTTTCCCCAGAGGAAACTTGCGCGCAGAAGAAAGAAGGTATCGCCTCTCGTTAATGAACTTTTTAAATTCCTTTGAATAAATTATATGATTCAAGATAATTCGGTTCTACTACATTCCATTTCATTCTATCCCGAATCGCTTGCGCATAGACGCTCATGCCGGGATTTTCGCCATGAATTGTAAAGGTTACTTTAGGACTGTCAGTGAAGTTTTTTAGCCAGGCAAAAAGTTCCTCACGATCGGCATGACCTGAAAGAGA
The DNA here is from genome assembly GCA_964484845.1 of uncultured Chryseolinea sp. Lineage (GTDB taxonomy): Bacteria > Bacteroidota > Bacteroidia > Cytophagales > Cyclobacteriaceae > Chryseolinea. The sequence continues at coordinate 6,514 of CAZAHL010000188.1, forward strand.
AGTCATCGTTTCAATCTTACAATTGACAGGAACGTCTTGCCCAAAAATTCGTATCGTCGGATCCTTATCGACTAGCTTCCTTCCACGAGTACCCGCCGCTTGGTACCCCGAAATCAAAAGCGTGTCCTGCTTGATCGGTAGCCGGTGATACATGTGATGCAATATCCTCCCTCCTGTCATCATGCCACTGGAAGAAATAATGATCGCATTTCTCTTGATCTCATTCAGTGACTTGGAGTGCTTGCCGTTTTTAACAAACACCAACATGTTAGTTTCTAGTTGTCGTGCAAACTCAGACTGATTAAACTTTACTTTGTGATATTTTGGATATTTATAGTAAAGATAAGTTGCCGACGTTGCCATCGGACTATCAATGTAAACCGGCACATCAGGGATCTTATCTTCTTGCATGAGCATATGCAAGTAATAAAGCAATACTTGGGTACGGCCTACTGCAAAGGCAGGAATAATGAGTACTCCACTGTTGTTAAAAGTTTCATTGACGATTCTTTGCAGATCTTGAACTGGGTTTACGGCAGGATTATCTTTATTTCCATAGGTAGATTCCAGGAAGAGTACATCCGCTTCATGGATTTCAGTCGGCGCATTCAACATAATATCATGACTCCTTCCCAAATCTCCGGAGAACACAATTTTTTTCTTTTGATTATCGCCTTGTATAAAAAGTTCTGTAATGGCAGCGCCTAACAAATGGCCCGCATCCCGAAAAATAATTTCAATTCGCTTGCTGACACGGACTTTTTCATTGAAGGAAAACTTTTTTATCAGGGTTAATACACGCTGAGCATCTTGTGTTGTGTATAAGGGCAATGGATTAGCGTGCTTAGAATAGTGGTGAGCAAACGCATACGCTGCTTCTTCTTCCTGCAATTTGGCCGAATCTAAAAGCATAAGCTCCATTAAATCCGATGTCGGTTCCGTACAATATATGGGGCCACTGAATCCTTCTTTCACGAGCTTTGGCAAGTACCCGGTGTGATCTATGTGGGCATGACTGATGATTACAGCGTGAATAGTTGCCGGGTCGACGGGAAAATCCTCCCGGTTGCGAAGTCGTAATTCCTTTAACCCTTGGAAAAGGCCGCAATCGAACAACAGCCTGAAGTCTCCGATGTCGAGTAAAAACCTGGAACCTGTTACAGTACCCGTTGCACCTAAAAATTTTACACTTACGTCCATTTTCTTAAGGATTAATATGACAAGGTACCCAATTTGACATTGAAGCATAAACCTTCGAGTATGATATAAATCATATTTTTCCCTGAGAATTCTCAAAATGCTTTTTAACTACTGACTATATTTTCGTATAAAAATAGACCAATATGAAAACGATACTCGTTCCCTGCGATTTTTCACAACCAGCAATAAACGCTTATAGGTTTGCACTGGATATTGCAGCCCAGTCAAAAGGTTCTATTCACCTAATTCATGTAATTGAGCTCCCAATATTACAAGATGCTGGATCAATGTCAGTGCTTGAGTTTGAGCAACGTTTTTTTGACGAATTAAAGGAAAAGGCGTTAGGCAAATTCGCGAAGATTATTGATAAATATAAATCGAACGGTACTAAAGTTAAGTGGACTGTGGCATTTGGTTCACCTTCAAAAACAATTATAGACGTTATAAATGACATGGGCTTTAGCCTTGTTATTATGGGGTCACATGGAGCAAGTGGTCTAAGAGAATATTTTATTGGGTCAAACGCCGAGAAAGTGATTCGTAAATCCCCAGCTCCGGTGTTAGTAATAAAAAATTACTTTAAAGGACCGGTAAAAAATATTGTATTTCCAAATATGCTCGAAATATACGATCAGAACGATCTTGTTACTAAGGTAAAGGCTCTCCAACAATTTTTTAAAGCCCGCTTGCATATTGTACGGATCAACACGCCCCTGACATTTACCGCAGACGTAATTACGATGCAACGTCTGAATTCTTTTGCCAAACACTATAAGCTGACAGATTATACAGTAAATATTTACAACCACCGGACTGAAGAAGAGGGCATTGTTGAGTTTACTAAATTAGTAAAAGGAGACATTATCGCAATAGGAACACACGGTAGAAAGAGTATATTACATGTGATCAATGGCAGTTTAGCCGAAGATATCGCCAATCATGCCAATTCGATAGTTTGGACTTATACGTTAAAAAATGAACCCATCGTGGTTAATTAAAAAATCAAGTAGGTAATATTTTAAATGAATACTTTCTGATTTAGATTGACATTCTATTCGTACAACTTTTCCAGTCTCTAGATCCATGACCACGTGTCTATCCTATGAACGTACTCACCAGGAAAAATAAATTCTATTTATTATCGTTTCTAAAGCATGACTTTAAAGCAAGTATTACCGTTTTTTTTGTCGCACTACCGCTCTGCTTAGGAGTTTCACTAGCATCCGGAACCCCGGTCTATACAGGATTATTGGCAGGAATTATTGGTGGGATAATTATACCTCTAATCAGTAAGTCCCAATTAAGTGTAAGTGGTCCAGCGGCTGGTCTGACTGCAATCTGTGCAGATGCAATAACACAGTTGGGAACAATCGAAATTTTCTTTTTAGCTGTTTCAGTAGCCGGATTGTTACAAATACTTCTCGGTATTTTTCGACTTGGAGGGTTTACTCATTTCATTCCTTCCTCAGTGATAAAGGGAATGTTAGCCGCAATTGGTATTATTTTAATCAGTAAACAAATTCCATTATTAATCGGTTATGATAAACCAGATTTCTGGCAAGAAGAGCTCTTTAACATACTTACTTTTCGTCACGGTTTCGAACACATCAGTGGCTTATATGAACAAATCTCAATGGGAGCCATTATTGTTGCGACTTTCTCTTTGGTTGTACTTGTTACATGGAAGAGAAAAATGGCAAGTAAGATTACTTTTTTACCAACTTCATTTGTTACCGTTTTGGCTGGAGTTTTATTGGCCCTTTCATTTCAATTTTTCATTCCATCACTGGCCCTCCAGTCTTCACAATATGTAATAATTCCGAAAAATGTGCTAGCGGAATTGAGCCTTCCAAGCTTCAACGTGCTATTCACTAACAGTGAAATTTGGAAGTACGCTGTTGTTATCTGTTTTGTGGCAACGCTGGAGACTTTATTGAGCATTGAAGCAATTGATAAAATTGATCCTGGCAATCGTATTACACCACAAAACCGTGAGCTTGTTGCACAAGGCCTGGGAAATTTTTTAAGTGGGATTGTCGGCGGTATTCCTATTACATCCGTTATCGTTAGGAGCTCTGCCAATGCAGAAGCAGGAGCTAAAACAAAACTATCTGCATTCTTTCACGGCGTTTGGTTGTTGCTAACCGTTCTTTTCGCTGCCTCGCTGGTAAAGTATATTCCCTTTTGTGTGCTGGCTGTTATTCTGATCCGTACCGGATATAATCTCGCAAAACCGAAAATGATTAAGTTCATCTATAAACAAGGCCGCGAGCAATTTCTACCTTTCATTGTGACCGTTATTGCCATCTTGTTTACCGATCTTTTGATTGGGGTCCTCATCGGCATTACCTATGCCATATATTTTCTAATCAAGCATACATACCGGGCGGGCTATACAATAACGGAGAGATATGACGGGCATATCAAGCATTTCATTATTGAACTTGCCTTAAATGTGAGCTTTTTGAACAAAAAGAGATTTCGTCTTCTGTTGGAAGAGCTTCCCGAATATTCGGTTGTCGAAATAAACGGAAAAAACAGTGTTTATATTGATGCCGATATTCTCGAAATTTTTCATGACTTTAAAGCGAAGGCTAAGACCAGGCATATTCAACTAACTATGACAGGTATACTTGATGTCGAAACTATTGGATTACACTAGAGAATAATGCTTCCAATCGCGATGATTGCTTAAAAAAAAATGCCGATTGACATATTGAAGTAATTTCAATATCGCGCCTTAACGCATTCAAAATTTTAGATATCCATTCTTATTATTCTACATCTGACTATAACCGAACTTGATTAGCCAACGGTTGATCATTTTCAAATGCTTTCAAATTTGAAAGTGTTGTTTCGGCGATTTGCGTCAAGGCTTCTTGCGTAAAAAAACCTTGATGCGCAGTGACCAGAACGTTTGAAAATCCCATCAATCTGGCGATAACATCATCCTGAATAATTGTCTCAGATAAGTCGCGGAAAAATAAGTTTTCTTCCTGTTCATAAACATCGATTCCAAGTGACCCTATGACGCCGGATTTAAGACCTTTGATAACAGTCTGCGTATCAATTAGACCACCTCGACTCGTGTTGATTAACATTATTCCCCGTTTCATTAATCTAATCGTTTTATCGTTGATCATGTAGCGTGTCTTTTCATTTAGTGGGCAATGCAGAGATAAAATGTCAACTTTTGAAAAAAGATCTTCCAATGAAACATATTGAATGCCTTCCCTCATCAGTTCCTTATTTTCTTTTACATCATAAGCTAATACCCGACATCCAAATCCTTTCACGATTCGGCAGAATGCCTGGCCAATATTTCCCGTCCCAATGACGCCGACAGTCTTACCGTGAAGATCGAACCCTAACAGACCGTTCAGAGAGAAGTTTTGTTCACGCACACGATTATAAGCTTTATGTATTTTACGGTTAAGGGTCATAATCATTGCAATGGTGTGCTCGGCTACCGCATAAGGTGAATATGCCGGAACCCGTACCACCTTCATGTTAAGTGATTCTGCAGCGCTCAGATCTACATTGTTAAATCCCGCACAGCGCAAGGCGATTACCCTAACCCCCTGGATCGACAATTGAGTAATAACATTTCTATCTACGCGGTCATTGACAAACACGCAAATAGCATCAGCACCGAGCGCTAACTTCACGGTTTGTTCGTTTAGTTGAACTTCGAGATACTGAAGATTAAATTGAAATGCTTTATTCTGGAGATCAAAAAACGTTCTATCATATGCCTGAGTACTAAAAAAAATGACATTCATAACGTCTACTATTTGGGTTTAACTTTGAAAGTCAATGTACGATGCTAAACTACGGTAAAAAATAAACAGATCGCGTTGTGTCCCTTTAAGGGTTTTGTCTCATAAACCTTGATTTCATTATGATTTAGAAGAGTATAAATTTGCGTTAAAAAATTTCCAAAGAAAATCTTTGTCGTCTAATTTGAATACAAGAAAAGCAGCTATTGAAACAGTAAACGAAAAAGGGAACGCGGAATATAAACCCAAAGGAGCAATACCGATAAGAAATACAATTATACTTATACACGCTACCTTTACCCAGTTGCCTTTTAATAACATACCTACTGCTATTAACGCCTGACCAACAGCAATGAATGTAACGAAAGCTGTAATATGATCGCTAAACCAACCATTTATAAAAGTGGAATAAATCTCAATTGATTTTTTTCCATACTCGAGATACACTTCCGGATTTGTGCGACATGTGGTGTAATTGATCACGCTAGCCCAAGCGAACAATAAAACAAACATGAGTCTGGCAAGTCTCGTGTTTTTATAAGCAGCCCGTAAAAATAACAGTCCAATAATGTTTGAAGCTATATATGCAATAATCAAAGTTTGCGAATCAGCGTAATTCATAATTACTAATATTTTGAGTGTGGAATTTGTACTCTTAAAAACTCGTCAATCTTTCCCTTAAAATTTTCTAGGTCTGCCGGAAGAACTCGATAGCCTGAAGTATATTCAATTGTGTTCTTCCTTTCTGAAACCAGCAGGTCATTAATGCACAACTCTTTGACAGCCTTAGGTTCACGTTTCAAAATTTTCAATAACTGTTTCTTAATTTTTTCTAATTGTCCCTTGACACCCCCACACAAGGAAATAAAAGAATAGCGCTTAATGTGTTGTTTTTCTTTAAGCATAAATGCCTTTAACGGCGACGCGATCTTACTAGCCCATATCGGCGACACAAAAATAATATCGCTATAAAGTTCCAAGGAAATAGAATGATCTTTGAGTTTCGGAGTTCTATCAAAAAGTAAATCCAAAAAAATTGTAAGCCCTGTCCTTTTTTTAACCTCTTCAATCTTTAAAATATCGCAGGAAAGCTTTTTCTGAAGATCATGAGCCAGAATCTCATTGTTGTGAGTATTCGAATAATAGACGACGATAGTTTTCATATGAAGCTTCTTTGAATTCGGAAGTAAGAAACGTCAAATTGGTACAAGAAGATATGACAATTGGTATTCTGAAAATATGATTTATGTCAGTGCCTTACACGATAAGAACTTCAAGAAACTGCGTATAGAAGTGGTTATACAATTGCATTTTACTGCGTAATATTTTTTTGATAGCTTGTTAATAAGGGAATGTAGCTTTTCACTCCCCTCGATGCAGTCTCTTAACTTTGACGTCAGGTGATTTGTGAAACGTGCCGTTGTCAATCATGTTGTTTAATATGCGATTGGTTGAGTCTACGCAAATCGCTTATACGAAGCGCTGTATAGCATTGAAAAATGAAAAGGTCCTTAACCTGCATCATCGATGCTGTTGATGGGATAAAATCCATTACTTTTTGTAGATCCGTTAGATCCAGAAAAATCTTCTTGATCTCGTCTTTAGGTAACGGAAATGATTTAATCGGGATTTCAATGCCAGTTGACTTGAGATGTTAAATCATCGCTTAAGCTTATTTAACCTGATGCATATTGTATTTGTGGAATGCTTTTTATGGTTCTGAAGGAACTGCCTGAACTTGATCCAATAACTAGAATCAAATTCTTCAATGTCCAGTTTGGGAAAACACTCAATCAATTGGCTATAAGTATCCCTATAAAGCTTTAACGTAGCGGAGTTAAAAGCTTTTTCGTTTAAGAAAGTTTGAAAGACTTCACCAAAGGGTTTCTTGTCTATAAACTTCGATTCAATTCTTTTTTTATTTTGATAGATCTGATACACAAGATCAGCGGTTGGCAGTTTATCCTCCCGTCTTAGGGTAGATATAATTTGTTGTATCTCATGATACAGTAGTGAAATCTGTTTTTTTAATGCTCAGCTTTAGGATTGCTCTTAAGAACCGGTTTTTTCGGGACGCCCGTCTTGAAAATCCGAAACAGGAATGATAACTCCAGTGCTAAAAAGGCGCCTGCTTTTCCAATGATAGGAGAACAACAAACGCAGACACCCTGCGCCAGTTCGTTTCGCGATAAGGCTAATTTTCATAATTTCATGACCCCGTTTTGACACAGGTTTTTACAGTTTTTGACTGTTCAATGGTGTCTTCAAAATACTGGGACCTATCGAGAAAGCATGAAAAACGCGTTTCTGAACATTAATGATCAAAAAAAAAACCGCGTGATTACGCGGTTTCTGAGCCCCCTGCCGGAATCGAACCAGCGACCTACGCATTACAAGTGCGTCGCTCTACCAGCTGAGCTAAGGAGGCAATAGTTAATATTAACTTCTGTGCGCAACCATTACTTCCGTCGTCTAAGAAGTTAAACCTAATGGCTTTTTACTAACGCGGTGCAAAAATAAAGTAAGTATGCTCTTGAGCAAATATTTACTGCCAAATAACTTGGACTTATTCGAATTAAACTGTTTTTAAAAGCTTTAGCTGATCTTTAAGCTGTTTGAGATGTTCATGGGCCGTCTTGATCTTATCATTGAACTCCTCCCGCACCTTTTCCGCATTTTGCGACCGGGAGAAAAATTCTAAGTTATTTTGCCACAGGCCGATGTCGTTCTCAATTTTGGTGATCTTCTTACGAATGATTTGTTCCTTTTGATAGATTTTACGATCTGCCATCGGATCATTCCGCAAAT
>CAZAHL010000189.1:0-14271 GCA_964484845.1 uncultured Chryseolinea sp.
ATTGTTAAGTCGGTTAAAGTAAAGAAGGGCGATAGCGTGGAAAAAAATCAAGTCCTGATTGAGTTTTAGCTTCGCATGAATTCCCGGTAAATTTCAATTTTAAGAATGATGGACTTCAAACCTTGCTGGTTTCTGAATATATTGCGCCACTAAAAAACCTTAGATGAAATATAAACGCATCCTATTAAAGCTTAGCGGTGAAGCACTTCAAGGATCAACCAAAACTACCAACATTGATCCGGCGGTTTTAGAACGATACTGTGCAGAAATCAAAGAAATCAAAAATGAAGGAATTGAATTGGCAATTGTTATTGGAGGTGGAAATATTTTTAGGGGAGGTCAGGCCGAGGCATTAGGGATAGACCGAGTCCAGGGAGATTATATGGGCATGCTGGCGACTGTAATTAACGCGATGGCATTGCAAAGCTCTCTGGAACGCCACGGTATGTACACTCGCTTGATGTCAGGTATAAAAATGGAGCAAGTTTGTGAACCATTTATAAGACGTAGAGCCATTCGTCACCTTGAAAAAAAGAGAATTGTAATTTTCGGAGCCGGTATTGGAAATCCCTATTTCACGACAGATTCGACCGCTAGCTTGCGTGCCGTAGAGTTACAAGCGGAGGTCGTCCTAAAAGGAACCCGTGTCGATGGCGTCTATACCAAGGATCCTGAAAAATTTCCAGATGCTGTCCGTTACAATAAGTTATCTTTTCAAGAAGCTTATGAAAGGAATTTAAACATAATGGATATGACTGCTTTTACTTTATGTATGGAAAATAACTTGCCTATCATTGTTTTCGATATGAACAAAAAAGGCAATCTCCTAAAGGTGGCTAAGGGTGAAGACGCAGGGACATTAATCAGTTAACCTCAAGCAAAATTTGATCACTATAATTTGAATTCCAAATGGACGAGATTGAGTTATACCTCGATGAAGCAAATGAACGTATGAGCAAAGCGCTGATACATGTCGGCCAGGAGCTTACCAAAATCAGGGCTGGGAAAGCAAATCCGTCCATGCTGGATGGCATCATGGTATCTTATTATGGAGCGATGACACCCTTAAATCAAGTTTCATCCTTAACAACACCTGACGCACGAACCATTTTTATCAGACCGTGGGAGAAAGGTATTATTGCCGAAATTGAAAAGGCGATCTTGACGGCAAACCTGGGATTAAACCCTCAAAACGACGGTCAGCAAGTAATAATCAATGTGCCGATGTTAACGGAAGAGAGGCGTAAACAGCTGGTAAAACAAGTAGGACAGGAATGTGAGCATGGGAGAATTAGTATACGCACCGTTCGGAAAGAAACCAACGAACAGCTAAAGGCCATAAAAGGGGCGTCGGAAGATGATGTCAAGAATGGCGAAACGCGTGTTCAGGAAATGACCAACGAATTTATTGCCAAAATTGATACGGTTATGAAGAAGAAAGAAGTAGAGATAATGACTATTTAGGTTCTGTTTAAAGTTCCAGGTTTGAGGTTCAAAGTTTCGTAACCTGCAACCTTAAACCTCGAACCTTCCTTGATTAGCTGGTCAATTGAATTTCTTCGCCTTCCTTATTTAAAAATTTGTACTCTATAATCGCCATAGATGTATCCTTCACCAGAGTTACCCACCTTTTATACTTTAAATACCAGCGCATCCTGTGCGAAATCATCCCTTGCGTGAAATAGGCATGTAAATAGGGATGAATTGCAAGCACCAGGTTTCTCTCATTCTGTTTGACAAGGAGATGCTCAATATTTTTCTCGATTAAATCGGATATCAGAATGGACGCAGTGATCTTGCCCGTACCATTGCACGTTGGACAAAATTCCTTCGTCACAATGTTCATCTGAGGACGGACACGCTCACGGGTAATTTGCATAAGGCCAAACTTCGAGAGCGGAAGTATCGTGGATTTGGCTTTATCATCCGCCATCTCATCCTTTATGATTTTATAGATGAGTTTTTTATTATCCGGATTCTTCATGTCAATGAAGTCGATGACGATAATTCCACCCATATCCCGGAGACGTAGTTGCCGGGCAATTTCTTTAGCCGCCTCCATGTTCACAGAAAGTGCTGTGGTCTCCTGGTTCTCCTCCCGGTTGGATTTATTGCCACTGTTAACATCAATGACATGCAGGGCCTCTGTATGCTCTATTATCAAATATCCGCCGGCCTTCAAGCTTACAGTTTGACCGAAGGCTGATTTGATTTGCCTTTCAATACCGTAATGCTCAAAAATCTTAGCCTTACCTGTATAAAGTTTTACAATTTTTTCCTTGTCAGGGGCTATGGTGTGTATAAAAGTCTTAACATCTTCATAGATCTTTTTATCATCGACGTGAACATTGTCAAAAGATTCATTCAGCATGTCCCGCAATAGGGAAGATGTTTTATCCAGCTCTCCGATAATCTTATCGCGGGGATTTGCATTGACCAGACGAGTCATGCCTTCTTCCCAGGTGTTCACCATTGATCGGAGATCACGGTCAAGCTCTGCTACCTCTTTTCCTTCAGCAACCGTGCGAATGATGACACCAAAATTTTCTGGCTTGATCGACTGAATGAGTCGAAGCAGGCGCTTGCGCTCCTCACTGCTGGTAATTTTTTTCGAAACGCTCACCGCGTTGGCAAACGGTACCAAAACCAGGTATCGTCCAGCCAATGCTAACTCACAGGATAATCGTGGCCCTTTCGTTGAGATCGGTTCCTTGACAATTTGAACAGCTACCAATTGATTCTTTGACAATTGCTGGGTGATTTTCCCATGCTTGTCAATGTCTTGTTCGGCTACAAATTTGTCGAGTTTTCCTCCGTTGATCTTTTTGGCGCGAACCAGTTTTGTAAACTTTTGAAGCGAACTAAACTGGGGACCAAGATCGAGGTAATGAAGGAAAGCATCTTTATCGTAGCCGACATCAATAAATGCTGCATTTAGTCCTTGAACAACCTTTTTAACGGTTCCAAGGTAAATATCGCCTACAGTAAACTTGCTGCCTTCTTCTTCATTATGGAATTCAACGAGCGTCTTATCTTTAAGAAGGGCTATACGACATCCGTCCTGAGTGGCACTAATTATTAGCTCATTACTCAAAACTTAAAAATTTTAACGGTGTATGTATAGGCTGGTTAATGTCCAGCAACTAACCGGCATGCCGGTCATTTCTTCTTATGCCTGTTTTTTCTCAGACGCTTTTTACGCTTGTGCGTAGCCATTTTGTGTTTCTTCCTTTTCTTTCCACTAGGCATAATAATGTATTAATTATTTTAAATCCTTTAGATAAGAGTCTATTGTAGCTTGTACAGCAGGGTCCTTATCCATCTGTTTTACTTTTTCAAATTGTTGCTTTGCTTTGGCCTTCTCCCCTGAATTCATCCATGCAATGCCAAGCAACAATTGGCCTTGGGTATGGTTTGGATTGATTTTCACCAACTCCTCCAACCGCTCAACCGCCTTGTCATGTTGCCCGGATTGAATGGACAACATCCCCATGTTGAACAGGGCCAATTCATTTTTCGGATCAACAGCGAGAACTTCTCTCAGCATTAAGATGCCCTGCATGGGATTCGCCGAGCTGAGATAAGTCATTCCCAATTTTGTTTTTATTTCAAGGTTATTTGGATTAGCATCCAATACCTTTTTATAAAAACCCTGCGCCTTACCAGCCAACTCATTTTGTTTCGCCTGGTCAACCGCAAAGGTGTAAGCTTGGTAATACAAATCCCCTGCTTTGATCCAACTTTCAGCCGTATTAAAGAACTTCGATGCCCCTTCAGCAAACCATGCAGCACTATCAAATTTGCCTGCAATCTGATACAAGCCTGCTAAAGAGTCGGCAAAGATAGCATTTTTTTCTTTCGGCCAACTTTCCTCAATCTGTCCCTTTATCGTTTGGATAGATTCAAGAATGGAATCTGGTACCTGGGTATGTTGTTCCGAATCGGCAGAACTGGAATCGTTTGGATTTTCCTTTAAAGAACTTTCATTGTCCACAACTACTTTAGGCAACAGGAAAATCAACCAAATAACGATAGCACTACCGACAATTAATATAATCCGTGTTTTGAGCATTATATAAAAATGATAGTCGGATAGCGAATAAAAACGTTGGTCAAGCTGGATGCAATCGTGAGAATCACTTTTCTTCCAATTGCTTTACCTTATCGCTGTTCTTGATCTTGTTTACAAAGATCTTGGCAGGCTTAAAGCTGGGCACAAAATGTTCCTCAATGACTAGCGCTGTATTTCTAGAAATGTTTCGTGCAATCTTTTTCTTTCGTTTCTTATTTATAAAGCTGCCAAAACCACGGATGTAGATGTTATTTCCATTTGTCATGGAGCTCTTGATCACGCTGAAAAATGCTTCAACGGAAGCAGTTACATCTGCTTTGTCGACTCCGGTCTTTTCTGCGATTTCATTTATAATGTCTGCTTTCGTCACTGTGTTATTTTTTTAATGAATTTTGGATCGAAATTTTTATGGGAGGGCAAATTTAAAAGCCAAGCCCAGAATTAAAAATGAATATTGAAAAAATCTGATACTCAGGAGGATGGACAACCGATATTTCTCTGATAAACTCGTTAAATGGTATGAGGCGAACAAGCGTGACCTGCCGTGGCGGGAAACGAAAGACCCTTATAAAGTCTGGTTATCGGAGATTATCCTCCAACAAACCAGGGTAAATCAGGGAATGCCTTATTACCATCGGTTTATTGAGAAATTCCCAGACGTCTATGCGTTGGCTTCAGCTTCAGAACAAGAAGTTCTCCGACTTTGGCAAGGACTGGGTTATTACACACGTGCTCGGAATTTACACAAGTGTGCAAAACAAGTTGTTGCCTTAAATGGCGGAAAGTTTCCTAACACTTTCGAAAATCTCGTAAGACTCCCTGGCATCGGCGAGTATACCGCCGCGGCAATCGCTTCCTTTTCATTTAAAGAACCCGTAGCGGTCGTCGATGGAAATGTATTCAGGGTCTTATCGAGGATATTCGGAATTGAGACTCAAATCAACAGCCTCGACGGTAAAAAGGTCTTCACAGCGCTTGCGAACAAACTCATCAGTCAAAAATCTCCCGACGTTCATAACCAGGCCATCATGGAATTTGGCGCCCTGCATTGCGTTCCTCAAAACCCCGACTGTATAAATTGTTGCTTCAACTCAACTTGCTTTGCAGTGAAAAACAATCTTCAGCATGCACTTCCGCAAAAATTAAAATCGAAAGCAGCCCGCAAGCGGTACTTCTATTATTTAGTGATACGAAAAGGACAAACGCTAGCCATGAAAATCCGGCAGGAGAAAGACATCTGGCACGGCTTATATGATTTCCACCTCATCGAAAAAAACAGGCCAATAAACATTGAAAAATTGGGAGGAGAGGTAAATGAGGTTTTTACAAATGCGCGCGCTCGAACGGAGATGGAGATTGTTGGCAGTTACAGACACATTCTCACTCACCAGGTGATCCATTCAAAGTTTATTATGATTCAAATAGCAAATGCTGAAATGAGAAAGGATAAAAATTTAAAATTCTATACTTTCGATAAAATAGCCGACTTGCCAAAACCTGCCCTTATTACCCGTTTTTTAACAGATTACAAAAAATTTTTTATAGTTGAATGAAGAGTGGTACTTTTGTTAAGTCGTTATGTGTCACTTTAAACAATTATTATTATGTCAGGAGTAAACAAAGTTATTCTGGTAGGCCGGTTAGGCAAAGATCCAGAAGTTAGAAATCTCGAGAACGGAGCTACAGTTGCAAATTTCACTGTGGCGACCTCCGAAAGTTACAAGGATAAAACCACGGGGGAGAAAAAAGAAATCACCGAATGGCACAATATTGTGTTATGGCGTGGTCTTGCTGAAATTTCCCAAAAATACCTGCACAAAGGTGACATGGTTTATATTGAAGGAAAACTTCGTACGCGTTCATGGGAAAAGGAGGGAGTTACTCGTTACACCACCGAGGTCGTAGCGGATAATATGACCATGCTATCAACAAAAGGAAGCGGCAGCGGGTCTTCCAGTTCTGCCTATGCTTCGGCAGAAAGCAACTCGTCTGATAGTTTCAGGGCACACGCTCCTGTTGATAACAGTACAGACGATTTACCTTTCTGATGTTTCACCAACTTTAGCCTGAGTGAAAGAGCCTCCCAGTTATACCTTATTAGTTAATTTTTTTTCAGACTGGGGGCTTTACAGCTTTAGCGTTGTAGCGATTATCTTGTTGGCCTTATCGGCAATAATCTCCGCTTCGGAAGCTGCATACTTTTCTATTACGTCGCAGGACGTTGATAGACTCAGGGATAGTAGTGATAAGAGAGACAGGCTAATTACGAATCTGCTAGGCAGACCTCGCTTATTGCTTGTCTCTCTTCTTGTTTTAAAGACCTTGATGTATGTAAGCACCATTACCGTTTCGACTTTCCTTTTAGGAACGGTTGGGAGATTTCAATTCTTAAATCATTGGTCTGCCATCGTAATTTTTAATACCATTTTTATTGCTTCACTGGGTGAGATTGCAGCAAAAGTTTATGGTGCCAATAACAAGCTCCGCATATCACGACTCATCATATATCCTTGTACTATTTGGGTTGAAATGTTAAGGCCGTCCTCCATTTTCTTGATAAAGATGAATGGCCTTATCGAAAAAAAATTCGGTAAAAAATCCGGAGAAGCTTCCAATGAAGATTTAAATCAGGCCTTGGAATTAGTAACAGAAAGTGCCATAAATTCGGATGGAGACAAAGGTTTTTTACAGGGTATCATGAATTTTGGAACCTTAACTGTGAAAGAGGTTATGAGTTCAAGGCACAATATTTCAGCAATCGATAGCGAGACAAATTTGCACCAGTTGATCGACTATATTAATAAAACTGGATTCGCCCGGATTCCTGTGTACAGCAAAACCATCGATACGATCGGCGGTGTACTTTATACAAAAGATTTGCTGCCCTTTATTGAGGAGGAGAAGAGCTACGCTTGGCAACATTTAATCCGGCCAGGCTTTTTTGTTTCAGAATCCAAAAAGATCAGTTCTTTGTTAAAAGACTTTCAGGAAAAACACGTTCACATGGCTATTGCTGTAAATGAAGCACGAATCACGGTAGGCCTTGTAACATTAGAAGATCTTGTCGAAGAAATTATTGGAAATATTAAAGTGAATCCTGTGGAGCGCTCGCCAACCTTCGAAAAGTTGGATGAAAAGACCTATCTGTTCGATGGAAAAGTTTTAGTATCGGAATTCCAAAAGGCTATACCTTTTGCCAATGTTATTTTTGATTCTCAAGTGGAAAATAAATCGTTAAGCGAAGTACTACTAAAACGCTTTAATGGGTTCCCTCAGACTGGAGAGCAGTTTACGCAAGGATCGGTTACTTTCGTTATTGAATCGGTTGATCGCAAAAAAATAAAAAGTCTAAGGGTTCAGATTAATGAAAAAAGTTAAACGACTATTCGTAAAAAGTTTTGGCGTAATTGCTGTTTTTGCAATGATTATTTTGATCGCGGCGTGTCAACAAGATTATACACCAAAGCCTCTCGGTTATAATCGGCTGTTCCTGCCGGATCCCTCCTATAAACCCTTACCGGATTCTTTACCATACCGTTTTGAATATTCTGTTCACGCTAAGTTGCTGGATGATTCTTCAGCGATAAACGAGAAATTCTGGATAGAAATTTATTATCCGGATCTGAAAGCCAATGTACACATCACCTATAAAGCGGTTAAAAATCGTCAAATGTTAAAGGAATTTTTAGATGATTCGTATACGCTCACTGCAAAACATCAGATCAAGGCATATGCCATCAATGAGGTTATTTCAAAAACCCCGAGTGGAAAAACGGCTGTGATCGCTGAGCTAGAGGGTGATGTACCTAGCCAGTTTCAATTTACAATGACAGACTCTTCAAAGAATTTTATTCGGGGCGCTTTATATTTCAATACCAAAGTTGCCAATGATTCACTAGCACCTGCTATCGCGTATATGAAAAGTGATATTATGCATATAATAAACACACTTGAATGGAAAAATAAGTAACAACTTACTTTAGGGTCTTTTCCATTTACTTTATCTTACTTCTATAAAATAAATCCGTGAATAGAATTCTAAGTTTTACGCTCCTGTTAGTGACATTCTCTTGTTCAACGAAAGACCAGAAAAACATAGATTCAACAGCTGAGTCCGCGACCGCTAGTGATTCCGTTCCGGCTGAATCAATCCTCACGAATCGTGAATCTTTGCCACAGCTGGATCTTGAGAATTACAAGGTTTATACTTACACTGATACGACTATGAAATTTGATGAGCCGAGTTACGTAGGAGATCACGAAATTCTCGAACCCGACTATCTGAAAAATGATCCGGCCGTCAAAAGAACCCCCTTAGGCCTTACTTTTCAATTGAAAAATGGCCAGCTTAAAACATTAAAAGACAACACAGATTATGAGGATGAAGAATTTGTTCGACACTTTTTTAAAAGATCTTTGAAGGATATCGGGCAATGGCAGGTCCTTTCTGTGTACAATGAAAGCTTCAGTTATTTACTGATTGACCAAGCTGATGGAGCCGAGACAAGCATCTGGAGCGATCCAACTTTTTCACCAGATAAAAAATATTTTTTAACAGGCTCAGCAGATATTGACGCCGGTTTTATCCCAAATGGCTTCCAACTTTGGGTTTTGAAAAACAATAAACCAGCTAAAGTTTGGGAAAAAGAACTTACCGATTGGGGCGCCGATAATTTAATATGGACCGACAATAATTATGTTATTGGCGAGCAAGTGTATCGCGACCCTGACCTGGGAGAATCAAATAAGCGTATTATAAAAATGCGCATGATTTATTCGAACACACCTTAGACTATGAAGATATTTCTGATCATTCGGCTATTTGTTTTGCTGCTAGTGATTGGAAGCTGCCGGGAGAAAGCGTCGCAAAATACGTATGAGCAAGACGCATTTAAGCAATATTGGTATTCCGGTAAAGCTGAGATCAACGCTTATAATTTAAATCAGTCGCGTTACGGAGAACAGCGAGAGGGAAAAGCTGTTTTGATTTTTGTTACTGAAGACTTTTCAAAAAAGAAACAGGTTAAGTTAGATGATCCTTCAGCAGCTGGTGGCGATAAAGTAAGCATCCTGAAATTAAATTTTTCCAAAAAATTTATTACAGGAATCTATCCTTACTCAATGATGCAATCTGTTTTTACTCCCGTGATTCGCCATGAAAATCCGAATACATTAAAAACAACGATGTCATCTCAGGAATGGTGCGGTCATGTATTCACACAAATGAATTTAAAAGATAAAGGATTCGATGTAAAATCATATTCCTACTTTGAGCGAGAAGGTGACGCAAGTTTTTCTATCGAGAAAGAATTAATGGAAGATGAGTTGTGGAACCTCATTCGGCTTGATCCCACGGCTCTTCCGACCGGAGAAATGGAATTGATTCCGGGATTATTTTTCACACGGCTAAATCATGTGGATCTTAAAATACAAGAGGCGATAGGTTCAATATCAGAAACTGATTCTGTGGTAACGTACCTGATTTCATTGCCTGAACTGCAACGAAAATTATCTATCCAGTTTCAAAAAAGTTTTCCGCATAAGATCCTTGGATGGAGCGAAGAGTTCAATGAACGCGGCATTATGCAAAAGACAACGGCGTCCCTTGACAAAACTCTCATTATCGATTATTGGACAAAAAATAAAAATAGTTTTCAATACCTGAGAGATTCCCTTAATTTACCTTTGCCATATTAAGAATTGAAAGTAAACCTTCGTTTGGTGTTACTTGTTCGATTCTCAAGGCTTTTAAGTACACCCTATGATTAAAGAATATATAACTGAAAATAAAGATCGATTTCTTACAGAATTGTTTGATTGGTTACGAATTCCCTCCATCAGTGCTGACAGCAGGAATAAAAATGATATCCGACAAGCCGCCCATTTTCTAAAGCAAAAGCTAACCGATGCAGGTGCTGATAAAGTAGAAATTTGCGAAACTCCTGGTAACCCCATCGTGTACGCCGAAAAATTTATTGATGCCTCCTTGCCCACTGTTCTTGTCTATGGTCATTATGATGTTCAACCGCCCGATCCGCTTAACCTTTGGAACTCTCCGCCTTTCGAACCTGTCATAAAAAATGATAAAATTTACGCCCGCGGCGCATGTGATGACAAGGGTCAGGCATATATGCATGTCAAAGCCTTTGAAGCTATGACGAAACTTAACCTCTTATCATGCAATATAAAATTTATGATAGAAGGCGAGGAGGAAATCGGATCTGACAACCTCGGGATTTTTGTAGCGGAAAATAAGACAAAACTAAAAGCAGATGTCATTCTTATTTCAGATACGTCGCTACTCTCCCTGGAAAATCCATCCATAACGACGGGACTTCGAGGTTTGAGTTATATGGAAGTCGAAGTGACAGGCCCGAACCGAGACCTTCATTCAGGAGTATACGGCGGTGCCGTTGCAAATCCGGTTAACACATTGTGCAACATGATTGCTTCATTGCACGATGCAGAAGGTAGAGTCACTATTCCTGGTTTCTACGACAAAGTGATCGAACTTAGCGACGCTGAACGAGCAGCCATAAATAAAGCTCCGTTTGATCTGACGCAATACAAAAACGAATTGGGGATTTCAGAAATAAAGGGTGAAAAAAATTATACTACCCATGAACGCACAGGCATCAGACCAACGCTGGATGTAAATGGAATCTGGGGCGGTTATACCGGCGAAGGAGCCAAGACCGTGTTGCCATCTAAAGCTTGTGCAAAGATCTCCATGCGCTTGGTCCCGGATCAGGTGAGTGATGAGATCACGTCGCTTTTTACTAAACATTTTCTTTCCATAGCTCCTCACTATGTAAAAGTAAAAGTTACCGCCTTGCATGGAGGGGAGCCGGCTGTTACCTCTACATCGTCTCGAGCGTACAAAGCAGCAAGTAGCGCATTCGAAGAAGTATTCCTCAAAACACCTATTCCAATGCGCGACGGAGGGAGCATTCCGATTGTAGCATTGTTCAAAAAAGAGCTTGGGCTTGATACTGTTCTTATGGGCTTTGGATTTGATACGGATGCGATCCATTCTCCCAACGAACACTTCGGTGTAAAAAACTTTCTACTGGGAATTGAAACGATCGTTTCGTTTTATAAACACTATTCGAAAACTTAGTTCTACTTTTTTCTATTTCAAAACAAGTTTAAGTTACCTCCTCTTCTGAACTTTGTAAGATCCTGAGGAGGCATGCTTCGACCAGCAAAAAATTTTTTCTTTGAAGTGTTAAACAATTGATGAACGGCTTCTGCATAATTTCCTTCGCCTGTCATGCGTCTACCAAAATTTGAGTCGTTCACATGGCCACCATGCATGGCACATATTTGATTCCATACCTTGTCAAAACGATCTGGAAAATTTTTTCGCAACCAATCTTCGAAAATTTTCCCTATCGAACCATTTAATCGTACCATCGTCATTCCCGCCGTGAGTGCTCCATGATCTGCCGCAGCTTTCAATACCATTGGAATTTCATGATGATTTAGTCCGGGAATAATTGGTGCGTTCATGATGCCGACAGGTATTCCTGCTTTTGCAAGCGTCTCAACAGTTTGTAGCCTTTTTTTTGCGCTGGAAGTGCGTGGTTCCATGGCCCTTCTCAAGTCTTCATTCAGGGTTGTTATCGAGATCATAATATGAACAAGATTGTCTTTTGCTAAATCTGTTAAGATGTCCAGGTCACGCACCACTAGGCTATTTTTTGAAATCATTCCAACAGGATGCCGGTACTTGGCAAAAATCAGCAACAGCTTGCGTGTAATTTCAAGCTTCCGTTCCAACGGTTGATAACAATCCGTATTTCCAGAAACCATAATAGGAGCAGCATGCCAGTCAGGATGCAGCAGAAATTTCTCTAATAAGGCCGGCGCATTCTGTTTAACAATAATTTTACTTTCAAAATCCAATCCGGCACTGAACCCCCAGTACTCATGTGTATTTCTTGCATAACAATAAATGCATCCGTGCTCACAACCTTGATACGGGTTGAGAGAATACATTCCATTTAGGTCCGGACTCTCTATTTTATTGACAACCTTTTTTGCGTTCTCATAAAAAATTTGAGTGGTCGGTGCTGAAAGCAAAGGCTCATCAAGGCCCTCTACATGGTCTGTTACATATTGGGCTTTTAAAAATTTATTAACCGTTTTTATCTGTGCACCACGCCCCTTAAAATAATCTGCTTTCTCCTCTTCCATAAACTAATTATTTTAGTGTAATACTAACAATATTAGTACATGGATTCCAATTATTCAATTTTTAACGACAAAATTTAAATCTAAATTTCCTCCAAAAATGCTGAGCTACCGGGAAACTCCTATTCAGGAAATTTACGATCCTAAAATATCGCTGGCAGGTCTGAGGCTATTGATTAAAAGGGAGGATCTAAACCATTCTTATGTTTCCGGGAATAAGTGGTGGAAACTAAAGTACAACCTGGAGGAAGCCAGTCGTCAAGAAAAAAAAATTCTTGTAACCTATGGAGGCGCTTATTCTAATCATATCTATGCAACGGCGGCTGCGGCAAGCGAACTTAATTTTAAGAGTGTAGGGCTTATTCGTGGGGAGGAGACATTTCCACTTAATCCAACACTTTCTTTCGCAAAGAAAAGTGGAATGGAATTGCGTTACATGCCACGGTCGGCCTACCGATCCAAAGAAAAACAATCCGAATACCTTACCGGCTTCCAAGATTTTTATACCCTTCCAGAAGGAGGGAGTAACTTATTAGCAGTAAAGGGTGTGAGCGAATTTGCAAAAATCTTAGGCAACGAATTTGATTACCTCTGTTGTCCTGTTGGAACAGGGGGAACATTGGCTGGCTTAATTGTCGGAATGGAAGGGAAAAAAGATATTGTGGGGTTCCCAGTTTTAAAAGGAAGTCATTTCTTAGTGGACGAAATAAAAAACTTGATACCAGGTGAAAGCAAAAGCTCTGGCTGGCTATTAATTCATGACTATCATTTTGGTGGATATGCAAAGGCAACTTCGGAACTACTACAATTTATAAATACCTTTAAAAATAACCACGATGTACCCCTTGAGCCTATCTATACCGGTAAAATGATGGCCGGTATTTACGATCTAATTTCAAAGGGATTCTTTAAACGCGGAACGACCATACTAGCGGTTCATACCGGAGGACTTCAAGAGACAAGACATTTCAACGCGTCGGATTCCATCTTGGAAACTTGATCATGGTCTCGAGTTTGTTTAAGAAATTTCACTTTGGCGCAGTGTAAATTCCTTATGAACTTCCCATACAGAACCGGAATGCTTCAATAATGCTAATGAACTGGCTATAAAAGTCGCTTGATAGTTTCTCGTTACAAACTCTTCCCACGCCTTTTGATAGTTAGGTTTTTTTAGGTCGCGAAATGCCAACGTGAGATGAGGGTGAAAAGGCAACTCTTTATAATTTGCATTAAAAATATTCAGCTGACGCTTAAAATAGCGTTGCATATTTTTTTGGAGGCTCTCCAATTCCGGAGTAATCACCACATTAATAAAAATAACTCGGGGCGGAAAAGATGAAAAATCCTTAAGCTGAATTGTAACTGGGGAATTCTCATCTGTGAAAGACTTCAAATGACAGGCCAGCTCTTCCTCATGTTGCTCGCTCCAGCGAAATGGCATGTGCAACGTGATGTGAGGCGGGGAATTCAGCGATGCCTTGCTATTATACTTTGACTTGAAATACGCCTTTTGTTCCAGAGCTTCTTCATAAATTGGCGAAGGGGGAACTATTGCAATAAAGTAAAGTTTCTCTTCTTTTTTTCTCAAAGATAAATTCCCTAAGCTCATAATGTCCCTAAAGATACAGCTATGCCATCATCCGAAGCCATCAAAATTCATACATAAATTCTTTGAATTCAATTTCTTTTTAACCTTTTCCTATTTTTACGTCCATAACATTACTAGAAATCAAATCAGTATAGAAATATGAATTATCGCCTAGAGAAAGATACCATGGGGGAGGTACGAGTTCCTGCCGACAAATATTGGGGAGCTCAAACCGAACGTTCGCGAAATAATTTTAAGATCGGCCCCGAAGCAAGTATGCCTAAAGAAATTATATATGCTTTTGCTTACTTGAAAAAAGCAGCAGCCCAGGCAAATCATGAACTCGGGGTTTTGCCGACAGAAAAAATGAAGCTGATTGAACAAACCTGCGACGAAATTTTGCAGGGCAAGCTTG
>CAZAHL010000190.1:0-14191 GCA_964484845.1 uncultured Chryseolinea sp.
AAAAAGAACCCTTTCAGAAGGGGAAAAAGTTTTCTAAAGCTTGGACAATGGTGTAAAATTTTTAGCGACTGATTCAAAACATAATTCTATCATTACATGTTAAACTTATTATTCATACCATCTGAGAACTATGAGAACGGGAAAACATAAATCGGAGAATAAGAATAGTAAAAAGGAAAAATCAGAGGCATACTCCCAATCCTTTCGCGATTTGGAAGACCTTCAACACGAAGAACTTTCCGGTGTACAAAACCACGAAATATCCACGGCCACAAGCAGTACCGATGAAGATGAGAACGAAGGAGTAGGCGATGGTAACATCGGAAGAAGTAAGAAGACCATTCTCCGGAAATAAAAAAAGCGCTTTTCAGATTCCCTACATCTGGGCCAAATGAGGGTATTCTAACCCAGGTATTGAGTACTGATTGGTCTTTTCAATTTAATATGCTTATGAAATTTACCACGTGGCAAAACGATACTCGAAATTCACGCCTGGACTATTGGTACGATGAATGCTTAGTGCACAATTGATTCATCTGATCAGCGCGACAAAGCACACGCGGGTCACCCCAACTTAATTTCTCTTTAAATGTCTCTCTGGAAGGAATAATTCGTTCCTGACTCTGAACCATCAATATTTTAAGGGTCTTTAGTCTTAAAATTAAGATAAAAATTCTAAAAAATTGGTCCAGATTTGATTAGAAAACGATGGATCGTGTACCTTAGCTCACTTAATAAGACCCACTATTTATTTTCAAATATGAAAAGACTTGTTCTATCACTGTCTGTTTTTTTTATACTGAGTTCATATGCAACTAAGGATAAAAAATGGATTGCTTTAGGAGATTCGATTACGTACCTGAACAACCACCAGGATGAGACTGGTAATAGAATCACAAAGGGATACATGACGTGGGTAGCAGAAAAATTACCGCACATACATTATATCAATAAGGGTTATAACGGATGGACTGCAGAACGCATTGCGAAAGAGATCGAGACTTTAAATCTGGTTGAAGCCGACATCTATTCCGTATTCCTGGGAACAAACGACTGGTGGCACGGGGGGAGGGTCGGTTCTATGGATGACTATAAAAATAACACGGGTCCCAACACATTTTATGGTTCATATCGAGTCATTGTAGATAAGCTTCGAAATCTAAATTCAAATGCCCAGGTGATTTTAATAACTCCCATGCAACGAGGTGATTTTGTATACATCAACGATATGAAAAATCAGGCATATGGTACTTACAAAGAAAAAGGCGGACAATCCCTTGCCCAATTTGCGAAGGCTGTAAAAGAAATCGGCAACTATGAAAAATTTGATGTTGTAGATTTGTACAATAACAGTGGAATGACGGTCGAAAACATGGTGAAGTTCAAACGCCTAAAGGATCCTGCTTCCGGGCAGTACAAGAATTATAAATATCCAGAATATACTGACATCCCATTCAACTGGGAAACCGATGAATATCCATATCCGAATGAAGCAATTGATATGACTTATGACGGACTTCATCCTTCTGATAAAGGATATGAAATCATTGCAAAAATGATAATTTATCTCGTGAAGAATAAATAACACTTATACGGGCAGAAATTATAAAAGCCAGTTGGGGTTCAAATTTTGCATCTGCACCTCTTTTGGGGTAGTTATTTTGTAAAAAAAATAATCATAAACGGGGGATAGGTGAAGAAGCAAAATTCTCTTTTGCAAAGTAGGATGAACGGGATAGGGGATTAAAATCAAAGAATGATTAAATTTGATATGGTTCAAATTTTTCACCTTGAAATATTTTAATTAAGGGAATATAATATCGCACCCGTACGTTCCATCTTCGTTAAAACAACAATCTCCGATACTGTACGTTAGACCAAGCACCTATTCAAAACTACATGAGCCGGTTTATATTTCTGTTAGCTTTTACAAGTAATAGTTTTTTCATTCATGCACAAACAGATACTCTCAAATCATATACAACAAACATTGCTATACAGGCCCCACAGATCGATGGGATTTTAGACGATGATGCATGGAACAAGGTTGAATGGGCGGGCGGCGATTTCAGACAACTAACTCCTGACAAAGGTAAGTCAGCTTCTGTTCAAACTAAGTTTAAAATTCTCTACGATGCTAAAAATTTATATGTCGCTATTTTGGCGTTGGATCCCGAACCAAATAAAATTGCAAAAAGGATGTCGCGCAGAGATTCTTTCGAAGGTGACATGGTGGAAATCAACTTGGACACTTACTTCGACAAACGCACAGCATTTTCGTTTACGGCTTCTGCTTCCGGCGTAAAAGGTGAAGAGTATATTTCCAACAACGGAGATAATTGGGATCCTGGATGGGATCCCATTTGGTACCTTAAGACCAGTACAACCTCAGAGGGTTGGATTGCCGAATTTCGGATTCCTCTTAGTCAACTTAGATTCGCCGATGTGGAAGAACTCACATGGGGTATTCAGGTAACGCGAATATTTTTTCGCAAGGAGGAGCGATCATTGTGGCAATACATTCCGCCAGATGCCGGAGGCTGGGTCCACCTCTTCGGAGAGCTGAAGGGTATAAAAGGAATTAAACCTCAGAAGCAGTTAGAGATACAACCTTATGCTGTTTTGAATACGGAAACCTTTCAACGAGAGCAAGGCAATCCGTACAGAAGAGGTAATTCGTCCAATGCAAGCTTTGGTTTGGATGCCAAGATCGGTCTCACCAGCGACATTACACTTGATCTTACTGTTAACCCTGATTTCGGCCAGGTGGAAGCGGATCCTTCACAGGTAAACCTTACCGCTTTTGAACTTTTTTTTGAAGAGCGGAGGCCATTCTTTACAGAAGGAAACAATACGCTGAATTTTCCGACTTCGCCTTTCAACAGCAACAACCTTTTTTATTCGAGGCGTATTGGCCGGCCTCCACAAACTGAAGCCGACACAGATGATCAATTCGAGGATGATATTCCCGAATATGTTAAAGCGAAAAGTCGAACCACCATACTGGGAGCAGCAAAACTTACAGGTAAAAATAAAAAAGGTTTTTCATGGGGCATACTCGAAAGCATAGGTGCAAAAGAATACGCTGAGATTGATAGCCTCGGTTATAAGCGAAAGCAGATAATTGAACCTCTCACAAATTATTTTGTATCCCGCGCACAACAGGATATTAACAAAGGGAATACCGTGATAGGAGCCATGGTTACTGCTACGAACCGAAAGATTGACGATCAGCGCCTCGATTGGCTTCATGATGAAGCATATTCAGCGGGTGTTGATTTCCTCCATCATTGGAGGAAAAGAGAATACTATATCAGTACAAAAGGTACCATCAGTCATGTTAAAGGAAGTAAAGCAGCCATCGCCCATACACAGCTTTCGTCCGAACGTTTTTTTCAGCGACCCGATAATGATTATACTGAATTAGATCCAAACCGGACATCCCTTACAGGCACAGGAGGTCAGCTGATCATAGGGAAAAAAAGCGGAAATATTATATCCGATCTTGGCGTGGTGTGGCAATCACCTGGACTTGAACTTAACGACATAGGGTTCATGGCTCAGACAGATAATATTACTCAATGGTTTTGGATGCAGTATCGCGTGCAGCAACCCAAAGGCGCTACCCGATGGCAGCGGTACAACATCAATCAATGGACTGAATATGACTTTGGTTTGCGAAACCTTAATAAAGGTTATAATGTAAACGCCCACGCTCAATTCACGAGCTATTGGACATGGGGTGGCGGTATATCATATAATACACATAACATTTCCAATGCGGACCTGCGGGGCGGGCCTTCAATTCGTTATCCGGGCAACGTATATTACTGGACGTATGTTATGACCGATTCAAGAAAGAAATTATATGCGGAGATCAATCCTGAGTTAAGTATAGGGCACAAAAATTTCTCCATGAATTTTGATCTTAATATGGAATTTACATACAGACCAATCAATGCACTCAATTTTACAGTTGCTCCAAGTTTTTCGAAGAACAAGAATCAAATGCAATATGTTGCCACCACCGATGTATCAGGCAATACGCGTTACGTTGTGGCTGAAATTGATCAGACGGTTGCCCGTATTTCTTTCCGGGTAACCTATATGCTTACTCCAAACATTTCAATACAATACTGGGGTCAGCCCTTTGGTTCAAGCGGTAAATACAGCAATTATAAGATCGTTACAGACTCGAGGGCAAGTACTTATACACAACGTTTCCATCAGCTTCCAACAGAATGGCTGAAGTTAAGTGATTCCTATTTTGAAGTTGATGAAGATAATAACGGCACTGCGGAGTATGGTTTTGACAAGCCGGATTTTAATTTCGGACAGTTTAGGTCGAACCTGGTAATCCGATGGGAATATATTCCCGGTTCAACGTTGTTTCTAGTATGGACCCAGGAAAGAAATGGTGCTTTTTACGATACCCATCCGGAACGGAATAACTACTCTTTTGATTTTCAAGAAAAAGGTCACAACATTTTTCTTATAAAATATACATACAGGTTCGTATTATAGGAACTGGAAAATTTTCAGACGTCTGCTGTACTAATGGCGGTTATCTCTTTCACTGTTTTCGTCAGAGCCCGCATATATTTCCCTAACTTTGCTTCGTAAGCATTAACTATAATACAGACATGGAAACAAAAGACAGCAATGGTAATATTCTTAGCGACGGTGATTCCGTTACGCTTACGAAAGATCTCAAAGTAAAAGGTTCATCACTTAACTTAAAGCGTGGTACAGTAGTAAAAAAAATCCACCTAACTGACAATCCCGAGGAAGTCGATTGTCGAATTAATGGTAGTAGCATCGTGTTACGAACTGAGTTTTTGCGAAAAGGATAACTTGGCTACAATAACCGTAATACAGGATACTGGGTTTATTAAAATTCGTTAAATGCTTTTCCTATGAGAAAGTACTCCATGCCACACGGCTATTCTTTTCTTCAGTCGCTTGTACGAACGTATAAGCAGGTTAAGAATCCGATCGGCACCATGGAAGAAAGTATGGAGAGGTTTAATGGCACATACGCTGTGAACCTAGGAACAAAACGATTAATTGCTACCCAGGATCCCGGATTCATCGAATACATATTAAAGACCAATCATAAGAATTATTTTAAATCCGCTATTCAAACTGACCAGTTAGGAAGATTTTTAGGGAAGGGTTTGCTGACCTCGAATGGAGAGTATTGGCTTAAGCAAAGACGTTTAATACAACCGGGGTTCCATGCAGATAAAATACATTCACTTTACGCGATTATAAAAAAAACCGTGGACGATTTCCTTGAGACACTTCCAACGAGCAAGTCGATAGATATATATCCATGGATGCATAAACTGGCGTTTGAAATTGTTATCAATTCTTTATTCAATATAAGAGTGCCCTTGAAGGATCAACAGCAATTAAGTCTGTTCATCAGCGAAGTACAGGAGTTTGTTATTAAGGAAGTAAGACAACCACATAAGAATTGGTGGTTTAATTTATCCGGTGAGGTGAAACGAAATCTGGCAAAGGCAGAAGGCGCACGGAACATCATTCGCAATATTATTCAGGAAAGAAAAAAAAGCGGACTAAAGTTTAACGATCTTTTAGATATGCTGCTGGATGCACGTTATGAAGACAATGGCAAACCCATGCATGAGCAACAAGTTATCGATGAGATCTTAATCGTTTTGATTGCTGGTCATGAGACCACCGCTAACGCTCTTTCCTGGACACTCTATCTCCTATCCACGCATCCAGAGGAATTAATAAAATTACAACAAGCGACGCGCAATCTCACAGTAGTCGAATCCGTTGTGAACGATTCATTGGCATGCGTCATTAAAGAAAGCATGCGTTTATATCCGCCTGCCTGGATTAGCGATCGAGTAGCGCTTAACGATGATGGATATGATAGTTTTACTTTTCCGAAAGGCAGCATCATTATCTTATTTTATTATGGCCTGCATCGCGATAGTAAATATTGGAAAAATCCAGCGTCATTTATTCCAGAAAGATTTGCAAAAAAAAATAACGAGAAAGAAAAAATAAAAAATTATTATCCATTTGGCGCCGGTCCTAGATTGTGTATCGGAAACAATTTTGCGATGGCCGAAATGTCTATTTTCCTGCAAGCGATAATAAATCGATTTGAACTTAAGCCCACTGGAATCCGTCCGTTGATAAATCCCATGGTCACGTTGCGGCCAGATCATGTAATGTTGGAGATAAAAAGGATTTAATTCAAAAACTTTACCCCTGCGAATGGGCAACTTTATCGGGCTAGAAAAAAATTTTGAAAAAATTTCATACAAATTTCGCTGCGGTTTTTCTAGCACCGCAATTTAAAATCCTCCAATTCACGCCGTTTAGGCAATAACTGAAATCACGAAAATAAAAATCTTTATCGGGCGAGACTTTCGTCATTTTAACGAAGTCACTTTCGGCTGCACTTTTGTATCCACACGCGTAATGTTACCCTTGTAGGGTTTTTGCTGAATCTGTTAACTAACGAAACCTTAAACTAACAATTATGAAAAAGATTATGATTTTTGGAGTGTGGATGTCGCTTTTGTTGGTTTATACATCTTTCACAAACATTGAGAAACCAAATGCGAAGAAAAACCGGTGTACCGGCTACACAGTTATCGATGCGCATACCGTACAATGGTGCGATGGGACAATTGAAAAGAAGGATTGGCAGATAAGGATTGGATTAGATTGAAAGATTGAAAGATTAGAAAATTTTAAGATTAAATATTGTTGTTTCATAACTATAGCCAGCAATTGCTGGCTATTTTTTTTGTTATCAATAATCAGATTACCCCCGTTGTTATTCCTAATTTCAGAATCAAACCGAATTAATAATGAATTAAGCGAACGCCTCAGGGATTTGAATCCTTTTTTAGCGTCTTATAAAAAATAATCGAATAATTTAACGTGCTGACATCAGGCTCCTACGGTAATATTTCACCCGCATAAATTTGAATCGTTCATGGAGTCAACATATTAAATCACTTTTAATAAAAAGTCCTGGCCAGCAGAAACTGACAAGGACTTTTTCAATGTAGCCTTAATATGACGGCACTAATTCTTGTCAGATATTATGGCCTTATGCTCCGCATCTTTTAGTTGCGATTCTTCGATTTTTACAAGTTTCTTTTCTTCCTTATCTACATAAAATAAACCGCCTTGATATTTATACACCACTTGATTATTAGGACCTTCTTTATCTTCCATGACTTCAATTTCGGTTTGAGGCGCAGCATTTGTTGAACTTACGCTATTTTCAGTACCCGTCACGTTACCCTCTTGTCCTTGTGCTGAGGGCTGGGGCTGATCCGGTTTATCAGTTGCAGGATCGGTACTCTTTTCTATTTGCTCACCTGTGCGCTCAGCACCTTGCTGAATTTGATCATCCGCTTTCTCGGCACCTTGCTGTATCTCATTGCCGGTACGTTCTGCACCTTGCTGTATTTGATCGCCCGTTCTCTCAGTTTCTTGTTTTATCTCATTCCCTGTGCGTTCCGCACCGTCTTGCACTTCATTTCCTGCTTTGTCTACATTTTCTTCAGTTTCTTGAGCACCCTGGCGCAAATTATTATTGATGGACGCGGTATCTTGTACCTGTGCCATCGTGCCGATACTAATAAGCGCAGCGGCACATCCTGTTAAGATAAATTTTTTCATTTGGTATTTTTTTGAAAGTTTAACATCGTTCTAAGACTACCTTCAAACTATTATACCAAACATTACCTGCCTTGCACCATGCCTAAATTAGTCTGATTTGTCTATTCTCGCGGAATTGTAGAAAACGATGATCGGGTCATTGCTGAAAAAATCAACAAAAGTGTGAGGATTAATACCCATAAGAAAGATCAAATTTCGTCGGACCATTCCTGTATTTCTTTGCGTTTTATGATTACTTACTTTTTGACCATGGCCGTTGGCTTACTTTCTCCATGGTTGGAAAGTCGGCAGGGATTTTAGTTTTCGTTACTTTGCCTGTGGCCGCCCACTCGGCTGCACGTTGAATTGTCACAATGAAGCCAACACACTCCATAGAATAGTCAGTATGGCCAAGCGGAGTTTGGAAGACACGTCCCTTGCCATAGTTAACGGTAATCATCATAGGCTCATGGCGAGCGGTCCCACGGAGGGGGGAGAATGGAGAAGCATTTTTTTCTTCATCAGAATAAGCAGTTGCCAGAATCTTCATATTTTCAGCAGGGCCGCGTAGGCGATCGTACATTTCATCCTGCGCATGAAGCCATTGAGATGGCATTCCCTTAGTTATAGGATGCGACTGATCGCGCGTGGTAATCATAAACTCATATTGCTTGCCGTGAGACCCGGCGCCTCCTTTTGTAGTATCTCTCACAAGCTCGTTCGCGTCATTGTAATATACATAGGGGCCATGTTTTTCCGTTCGGTCACCCCACGCACCTAATCCTATCATTTTGTTAAATTCTGCCCAATCTCCAAACGAATTATCCGCGGCATGTACCAAAACAAACCCTCCACCATTTCTTACATATTTTTCCAATGCCGCTTGCGTTTCCTTTGGCCACGGAGCTGCTTTCCATCCAAAATTTGAAATAACAACGTCATACTTCGAGAAATCGGGTCTAAAATTCAGATCAGGTGCGGGATCATCAACAGAAGTTACTTTCTTCCCACCTGCAACAGGATATTGCTCAAGGAACTGCAGTCTCTTTTCCTTTCCTACGGTCGGATCATTGTCATTGTGTGGACCTACCCACGCCAAGGCAGTGCGTTCAATATCGACTGTAAATATGCCAGTCTGCTCAAGGTAATCTTTCATCATCGCCGTGGTTTTCGGCCAAATACCATGATTGCTCTGACCATCAATGATCAACGCTTTCATCATCTTGACAACTGGCCTATTTTCAGTATCCTTAATAGGTACTGGTTGGTGGGATTGTAAACACAGAGAAAAAATTGATAAAAAAATGAGAACACGCGCGCGCTTATTCATTGTTTGTATGATTTAAAACGTCCATTGCGAAATAAGCTAAAACTTTAAAACCAAAAACCCAAACGTGTTTATATAGACGATAGAAAGAAAATTTTACCTTGTTGGGAACGGATTCATACTAACTGAAACCAATTTTTGAAAGCATCGGACAGTATGTTACTAACTCAATACTGGTTCCCATCTTTCGTAAAATTTGATTTCCATGCTACACCTTTGAACAAACATTACATGTACTTATATTATCCTCTAACAAAGACAAGAACTGTTGAATTTTGTTAGTGCATAAATGAAAGGTCATGAACCGACAAAAGTTCTTATCCCTAAAAAAATATGTGAGCTATGAACCATTCTACAGCAGATCCGGAAAAATTCTTTTTCAACGACGACGGAAAAATTCCCAATAGCAAATATCCCCTTCTACTTTACCGCAAAATCCTTCCAACAACGGAAAAAACTAAGGGCTCTTGGTTTAGACAACAGTTTGCTAAAAACAATTGGACAAATTCCTGGGACAATGGCGTTTTACCTTATCATCATTATCACAGTATTACGCACGAAGTTTTAGGCATATATTCAGGATCGGCGTTGTTGCATCTCGGGGGCGAGAACGGTGTAAAAGTAAAGATAGAAGCGGGCGACGTCGTTATTATTCCTGCCGGTGTCGGTCACAAAAATTTAGAATCGAGCAATGACTTTGCCGTAGTCGGGGCGTATCCTGACGGACGAGATTGGGATCTATTGAAAGGTGAGTTAGGCGAACGACCCAAAGCAGATAAAAATATAGCGTCGCTGCCGGTTCCAGAACTTGATCCCATTTTTGCAAAGGATGGATTAGGAAAATTTTGGGTTTAACATCTTCGTCTGCCCTAACATTTGATGACGATCACTACATTACGAGCTGGAGTGAAGTTGACAACCGTTAATTTGCAGGCTATCTCCAATTGCTTTCAATATGTTCGCACAATTAGAAAATCCTGAAATATTAACTCCGCAAGACCTTGACCAGTATCTTGAGCGAGGTTGGTTTAGAATGGGGCAAACTATTTTTACTACTAATTTTTTAAGTTTTAAAAATCAGTATTACAGCGCGATTTGGTTGCGCATGACATTAGATCGGCCCTCAATTGACAGGACATTTCAAAAATTAAGTAAAAGAAACGCTGGTTTCCGGGTGGAATTTCAGAAAGCATCGATAACCCCAACTAAAGAAGCGTTGTATCTTTCATATAAGAAGAATATAACCTTCGAGCCATCCGCCTCTCTGCACAGCCTGCTCTTTGGGAAGGCAACTCACAATATCTTTGACACGCAAGAGGTAAATATTTTTGATGGCAAGAAATTAATTGCTTCGGGATTTTTTGACATAGGAAAAATGAGCGCTGCCGGAATCACAAGTTTCTATGATCCGGACTACAAAAAATACAGCTTAGGTAAATACCTGATCTATTTAAAAATAGAGTATTGTAGAAACCGGGGTCTGCAATTCTTCTACCCTGGATATTTTGTTCCAGGGTATTCGTTGTTTGATTATAAATTGGAAATTGGAAAACATGATCTACAATACCTGGACTTAACTTCTTCACAATGGTATGCCATTGTGAATTTTTCCAATGCGTTCATTCCGCTTCAAATAATGGCTAACAAATTGAAGGCATTGCAGTTGAGTCTAACGGAATTTAAAATAAAGAGTCAGTTTTTGAAATATGAATTCTTTGATGTGAACTTAATTCCGGAGTTAAAGGGAATTGAATTATTTGACTTCCCAATGTTCTTGCTCTGTGAGGATCTAGGCGGGGAAAACCTTAATACAATTGTTTATGACGTAAGGGATCGGCAATACCATTGGATGCGATGTAGAAGTGTTTGGTCATCCAGCTCAGCAAATGATCAAAGTGAAATTTATTCTTCGCAAGTATTGAAATTAGAAGAAGATTTTTTTATTACGGATGATCCGAATATCATGTTGGCTGCCATTCATGAAGAAACTATATTAAAAGTTACGCCCACAAAAACTTGGCACCGTATGGGAGAGTAACGTAACTACTCGTATCCAAGTATTCATCTGACCATCTCCAAACTTTCATTCATCGATTCCTAACATAAACGTTATCTCGGCTACGTTTGCGCCACGTCAATACCGCATGGGTAGGACTTTCATGAAGTCTGTTCGTAGCAACCTTTGACAAGTTTCAAGCAATTAAGGGGAGGATGCTCCCGATAATTGATACTAATTAAAATTAATTATGCAGAGAATAATCGCAGTTCCCATATTTTAGCATTCGATGAGACGCGGAAAAGATTATTTACGGGAAATTCAAAAATTCACCACGAGCCAATATTGGAATTCCGGTGTACGCATTACAAGCGGAGTGATGGTTCCGATGCTTATCATGGCAAACCAAGGTTGGCTCTCGAGAGGTATGCCTTTTTTATGGGGTGCCCTTTTCGTTAGTCTTACAGATACACCGGGGCCGATTCATCACCGGCGAAATGGGATGCTCGCTGGTATTGGATTGAATACACTAACGGTACTCATCACCGGGCCTCTTTATACCCAGCAGAATTTGTTGTTAGTAGAAGTAATAGCCTTGTCCTTTTTGTTTTCATTGCTGGCTATTTACGGCGCAAGGGCTGGTGCAGTTGGAACACTGGCATTGGTGGTCATGCTATTGAATATGTCGCCGCAACGGCAACATCAAAACTTTCTTATCGACGCCGTCCTGACAGCAGGTGGAGGAGTCTGGTATTTTATTTTTAGCATGTTGTTATACAGACTTCAACCTTACAGATTGGTAGAGCAAGCCCTTGGAGAAAATATACTTCAGATAGCAGACTATATCCGGGCACGTGCCGCCTTCTACAAACAAGGCACCGATATTGACGCGTCGTTTAATCGGGTTATGCAAGAGCAGGTGGTAGTGTTAAAAAATCAGAATCAAATGCGCGAGCTCCTCTTTAAAACGCGGCAGTTTGTAAGCGACCCTAGTCCGAAGAGCAGAAGTCTTATGATGGTTTTCCTGGAGTCGATGGATCTTTTTGAAGAGACGATGTATGTTTACCAGGACTACAAATTACTACACCAACATACCCGCCATACGGATCTGCTTTCAAAGTTCTACCGTGTGATCTTACAACTTGTGACTGAACTGGAACATACGGGCTTAATGATTCAAACGGGAATTGCAGTCAAACGCATGCCCGACTTCACCTTGGAGTTACGCGAACTGACACGCTCGGTACAAGAGCACCGGAAAAATATTTCAGGCACAGCGGTGAGTCAAAGCCTGGATGCCCTTGAACAAATTATTGAAAATATCCGCAGTATTGTTAACCGGATAAGCAAACTGGTGATGTATTCAAAAATGCAAATGGATGTAAATCCCACGTTGCAGCATCACGATCGTGAAAACCTCTCGAAAACTTATCAACATTCCCTCTCAACGCCTTGGCGCGTTTCATTGTTCATCGAAAATCTCACCCTCCGATCTAATAACTTCCGTTATACGGTACGACTTACGGTCGCCATGTTAATGGGGTACGGCGTTTCGGCTTTTCTTTCCATCAGTCATACATATTGGGTATTGCTTACCATCATTACCATCCTTAAACCCGTTTACAATGTTACGCGGCGGCGAAACATCCAACGTGTGGCCGGTACGCTGACGGGTGTACTACTAGCCAGTGCGATCTTATTTATCATTTCTAATACCACCGTGTTACTCGCTCTTTTAGTCATTAGTATGCTGATGGCGTACAGCTTTCTCCGAATCAATTACCTGGGTTTTGTCATTTTTTTGACAATCTATATCATTATTACATTTCATTTTCTAAATCCCGTTGAATTTAAGAACCTGATAGGCGAAAGATTAGTAGATACCTTTATCGGCTCGGTGATCGCCGCGCTCGCAGCCCGCTTTATTTTTCCCGTTTGGGAACATGAGAATATCAAAACAGCTATGAAACAAATGCTTGAAGCCAATCGCGCCTACTTTCTTGCTGCCTGTAAAATGCTTCAATCTGTCCCTACAGCTAAGAATCAATATGATGTAGCACGGAATGAGTCTATTGTTACGCTAACCAATCTTTCCGACAACTTTCAACACATGCTGGCAGAACCTGGAAAGGCAAAACAATCGTCCCATATCCACCAATTCGTAATTGCAAGTCATACGTTGACAAGCAGGATATCCGCATTAACACCTGAAGACATCATCAATTCTCCTGAAAAAGATCTAGAGGCATCGGCCGAAAAAATTAAGCAAATACTTACGGACAGTGAAGCAAACCTCGATGCGAAAAAAGTCGATAGAAACGATTCCAATATACAACCTGTCCGTGAAACATTACCTTCTGTAAATTCAATTACCATTATTTGCTCTCTAGCTCAGGATCTCCGTAATATTACAAGGAAAATTGCTTTAGATTCTGATTAGAACGATCCTTAAGGAGGTATCCAATGGATTGTAAATCGAAAACTTATACAAGCGTTTCTTTATAAATGCAATTCGTAACTTACGCAATGTTAAATCCAAGCTTATGAAAATATGGAGTTGTCTCTTGCTTTTGTCTTTAATTTCCTTGAGTAGTTATTGTCAGTCCGCTAAACAGAAAGCTCTTGATGAACAAGTGCAAGGCTTTTTAAAGAAAAATAAATCCAAGTGGCATGACCTTAACGTTCCCTATGAAGACGGCCAGGTATTGCATGACCTGATCATCCAAAACAAATTTACTTCAGCCCTGGAGATCGGGACATCCACCGGCCACTCAACCATTTGGATAGCCTGGGCACTCAGTAAAACAGGAGGAAAACTTCTTACCATTGAAATTGATGAAAGCAGACATAAAAAAGCCATTGAAAATTTAAGAGAAGCAGGACTTACCGAATATGTTGATGCCAGGCTTGCCGATGCACATACATTAGTAAAGGATTTAAAGGGGCCTTTTGATTTCGTTTTTTCAGATGCAGACAAAGGATGGTACACACAATACTTCAAAGATCTTCAAGAAAAGTTGTCGATTGGCGGTTGCTTTACAGCGCACAATGTAAATAATAATTTTAGCGGGATAAATGAATTTATGGCGTACATACGAAGCCAGAAAAATTTCGAAACTACTATTCTTGGTTCCCGGGGTGAAGGTATTTCCGTGAGTTATAAGAAGAGTCGGTAACGGGTTCCGGTCGATTGCCTTCACTAATAA
>CAZAHL010000191.1:0-14175 GCA_964484845.1 uncultured Chryseolinea sp.
CGTATCATTTAATCCTATTTGCGCTACTTTCTGCAGGTTGCTTTCGTCAAAAGTTACATAGCTTGTGGCAGGATCGTATAGTAACCACCATAGTAGACCACAGGTGCGATTAAAGTTCTGAGCTGGTTTCATCGATTCATCAAACCAGCTTTCAGCAATGATTTGTTTGCCGTTCCAGGAGCCTTTATGGAGTACAAGCAATCCCACTTTTGCCATGTCATCGGCTTTTATCATGAGTTCGGCCATGCCGATGGGATTTCCTTTTTTGAAAAAGGCTGTATCCTGACTGACGCTGTAGTTTGAGATGAAAGCATCAGTGAGCCACGAATAATTTTCAATTCCCAGTGGTTCAAAAATATACTGATGCATGTATTCGTTCATTCTCACCCCACTTGCTTTTTGGACAATGCCTGCCAGCAAATTCACCGCCTTGTTATTATAAAAAAATTTAGAGCCGGGTTGATCTGTTATTGCTGCTTTCAGGGCAAGTTCGACATAATCATTGCTCGCGTAGATCTCCTGAGCGTTTCGCTGGGATTGAATTCCGGACGTGTGATTAAGCAAGTGCCGGATCGTAACTTCCTTTTTAAGACCTTGATTCCATTCGGGATAAAATTTGTAAACAGGTTCGTCAATGGACTTGAGGTGACCCTGGGTAATCAATAAACCAATGGCAAGATTTACAAATGACTTGGTAGCTGACATCGCATCCACTGGGATATAGTACGTATCGAAACATTGGTTGAGTATCAGTTTATCATTTTGATAAACGACTAATGCCGTAGAATTCGTTTCTTTTGCCCTTGTAATGAGATTGTCTAAGGCGTTTTGATCAACAGACTGTGCTAGGGATATCAGTGGGAAGCACAGTGCGAAAGCAAATAGGCATTGTTTCATATTCCGATGTATTGCGTTTCACTAACGTTTAAAGAGGCAAAGCCTAGAAGAACTAAGCTATAAAAAAGCGCATTCCTCCTAATGATATTGAACTAAATCAAAGATAGACAGGGATGTTATCCAATCGTCCTCAAGTTGGTCATTCAATAGAGACAGTCCTCAGCGCTGTAAACCGCCTTAGTCCTATCTTTCCGGTCAAGCATTTGAAAGGATAAAATTTTTTACAGGAAGTAGATTCTTTGACAACTGTAATCGGGTCAATTGCACAACGCTTACGCTATCCATTGCAACTATCGATTCATTATATCTTTTATTTTCACTGTTGCGCCCCCCTTTCTTTTACTTTCGTCCGCGGCTTCCATGAATGCATAGATCTCAACCGTTTCCATCGCATCAACTGGTGATTTTTTTGAAGTAAAGAATTCGGCAATTTTTACAGAAAGATCATCGTAACCGTCAAAAGGTCCTAAGACAAGATTTCCGTTCGAGCCATAGGCTGTTCCTCCATAATCATGCTTACCGTCACGCGTTCCGCGAAATGTTCCGATCCGTCCATCGGCCCACTGT
This sequence comes from uncultured Chryseolinea sp., assembly GCA_964484845.1. Lineage (GTDB taxonomy): Bacteria > Bacteroidota > Bacteroidia > Cytophagales > Cyclobacteriaceae > Chryseolinea. The sequence goes on from CAZAHL010000191.1 coordinate 1,465, forward strand.
CCTACCACGACATCCATGTTGTTCTTGTTAAAACGTGTGACAGATTCGCAGCCTGGTCCCATGACCGTAAAAAGAATTTCAACGCCGTGAATTCCGTACCAAAATAAATCCGGATGATGTGGCTCCAGTGTTGCCGGACTGAACGCGTCTGCTCCAAACACTTTTCCAATCGCGTTTTCGTGGCGTACCTGCTGGCACGTTTTCATATAACGTAAAGATGAGGCCGAAAAAATGGGCACCTTCATCTCCTGTGCTTTGTTGTAAATAGCCATAACATCGGAAAAACTTGCAGCAACTGGTTTATCGACGAACATCGGCTTTTTTGCATCGATTACCTGGAAGGCTTGTTCCTTATGAAGACGACCGTCATTCGTTTCCAGCAGAACGACATCTACCTGTTGAATTAATTTTTTTACAGAGTCTACAATCTCCACGCCGTAGGTTTTAACTTCTTCGGTATATTTTGGAATCCTTGAAACGCTGCTTTCAATATCCGCGCTTCCATGAGGATAAGCGGCGACGACGCGAAAACTTCCACTCGTATCGCTGACATTAAAATATTTTGCAAAGGCAGGTGAATGGGAAGTGTCTAATCCAATAATACCTATTTTAATCGGTGCTGAAAATAATGTACCTGCCATCGAAGAAAGCGGAAATCCCAGAGTGGCTCCGGCAAGAGCAGTTGAGGAAATAAAATCTCGTCTTGTCATTCGTTTTAAATTAACGTTGGTTTCCATCCATTCTCATATTCCCGACTCCACAATTGCATTGCATCGGCATCATTTTTTATATGACCGTTCTGTATATCACAATGCAATGCGCGGCCTACACGATAGGAGATATTGGCCAGATGACAAAGTAAAACACTTTTATAACAGTCGCTGTACACCGAGTTCGGGATTTTGCTCGTGGTCATGCATTCCACAAAGTTTGCAACGTGATCTTTGTCGAGATCAAAGCCTGCTCCTTTTTGTGTTACAACAACGTTGGTTGTTGATTCCGCATTTTTTATCACCTCTCCCTTATTGTTAAAAATTTTATAGGAATTATTGTTAAGCTCCAACGTGCCTTGCTCTCCGTGAAATGATACACCTGCCCCCATATCGTTGATGCCTCGTTGATTACAGCTTCTTCCTTCCCAGGTAATTGTTTTTCCCCCTTCGAAATCGAACGTGGCGATTTGAGTATCCGGAGTTTCCCAATCATCCTGATACTGATATCGCCCTCCTGTAGAATAAACTTTAGATGGATAATTCACATTGAGTCCCCATCGTGCAAGATCGATGAAGTGTGTTCCGTTGTTCACAACTTCGCCCGTTCCCCAATGCCACCGCCAGTGCCAGTGATAATGTAGAAGATTATCCGTGTAAGGTTTGTGTGGCGCCGGACCTTGCCACAAATCGTAATCAAGTATGGCAGGAGCAGCAACCACTTTTCCTTTTCCGATCGAAGGTCTCGTATTTGTATACCACGTGCGTGCAAAATATACTTTTCCAATTACGCCATCGTGCAGCGCCTTTATTGCTTCTATCACGCGAGGCCATGATCGTCTTTGATTACCCATTTGCACGGTCTTGTTATATTTCGCCATAGCCTGAACCAGAAGCTCAGCTTCCGCAGGGTTATGACTTCCGGGTTTCTCGACATAAATATGTTTGCCGGCCTTCAATCCAAGAATGGCAGCAGGCGCATGCCAATGGTCGGGCGCAGCAATGGAAAGTACATCTACCGTGGAATCATCCAATGCTTTTCTAAAATCAGAAACTCCTTTTGGCTTTGTTGTTTGACCTTCTTTGGAAACCGCTTCCATCGCCTTCGACAATACCTGTTGATCCACATCACACAGATAGGCAATTTCGGTATTGGGATTGTGTGAAAAAGCACGGAGGTGATCCATACCTCGGCTGTTTAAACCCATTATTGCCACCCTGTATTTATCCTTTACCGGATATGATTTCAGGATATTGAAAGCGGGAAGGTCTTGCGTTAAACCTATTCCTAAACTTCCTGCGATGGCGGACTTGATAAATTTTCGCCTGTTCCAATGATCTTTCATTTTTGAAGTTGCTAGAGTATGGTAATTAGTAGGAAGCTACGAAAAAACTATAATTCAAGCGCATCAGATCTATTGAAATGTGAGGCAGAGACTTTAACGCAGAGGAAAATATAAGACTAAATACAAATGAGGAAACGCAGAGATTGGTTCTTGGAAGCGCGTCTGCCGGTCCTCCCAAGGATTTCTCCTGGAGCTACTCAGCGATTAACAGTCAATGTTTAAACATTTTTGAATTGGCAGCTGGCCTAGTTTCCGAGTAGCTAAAATTGAGATCCAAAGTAAAATCCAAGAGGGAAATTATGTCAGTGTTTCAGCAAATGCCTTATATTTTTTAACCGGGCGATATAGCAATTTAATACAATCAAAAATAATGGACGATTGAATTACTTTAAGTTTAAGAACAATTTCCAGTTAGAGTGTTAATAGAAATGTAAAATAAATTAAGCTATGGATACAATTAATTTAGGTGTAGAGTTTCTAAAAGAAATTGAGGCCGAGGCCCCTGCAACGCGTAAATGCTTAGAAAGAATTCCTGAAAGTTTATACGACTGGAAGCCACATGAGAAATCGATGACGATGGGATATCTCACACTGCTGGTGGCAGAAATCCCGAAATGGATAACGTTTTCGGTAGAGAAATCGGAAATCGATTTAGCAACCTTTCCACATCTCCCACGTGGCACGACTGCAGAATTAGTAAATCATTTTAATGAGAACCTGCAGGGAGTTAAAAAGACGTTGCAGCAGGTTTCAAATAAAACGTTTTCAGAAACTTTTTATCTCAAGAGCAATGGTCAGCTACTTTTCAGCTCACCAAAAAACGAACATGTGGCTTCCACGATCAATCATTGGGTTCACCATCGGGGGCAGTTAACAGTTTATATGAGATTGAATGATATTGCAGTTCCTTCGATATATGGTCCTTCCGCGGATGATAAAGGTTTTTAAACTTTAAGTTTCGAGTTTAGAGTTTCGAGTTGTGGACCGAGCGCGTGCAGCCAGCTCAAAATTTTGAAGGGCACCTTGCGGCAAGGGCATTGGAAAGTTTTTGAACATCACTTTCGAGCCTCTAGCGATGAGCAGTGACACTCGAAACTCTAAACTCGAAACTCTAAACCAATTAAAACCCCAGCCTTCTCACCGCCAGATAAGCCATCAGGCCCGTACTTACTATCAGCGCATTTTCATCAATATCAAAGGTAGGAGTGTGCAAGGAGGAAGTAATCCCTTTCGATTTGTTACCTACTCCGCATAGGTAAAAACAGGAATCTGCTGCCTGGGAGTAATATGCAAAATCCTCTGCAGCCATCCAGATATCTTCTTCGAGAATATTTTCTTTACCAAGATAGTCAGATGCGTACTGTGTGATCTCTTCCGTAAGTTTCTCTTCATTGATTAAAAAAGGGAATCCCCGGATGATCTTGAATTCACACGTAGCCCCCATGCTGGTCGCGATACCTTGCGCCATTTCGGTCATACGTTTATGGGCTTCGTCTCTCCATCTTTCATTCATGGCCCGGAAAGTTCCTTCCATGTAAACTTCATCTGGAATGACATTGATCGCTCCGTTGGCAATCACTTTGCCAAACGATAGCACGGTGGGGTCACCGGGCCGCGCCATCCGGCTTACGATCTGCTGCAGCCCAATAATTATGTGAGATGCGATGACTACTGGATCGATATTGTGATGAGGTTCTGCGCCATGCCCGCCTCTTCCTATCACGCGAACAATGACAGCATCCATCGAGGCCATATGTTTTCCTTTTCGAATCCCAATCTTACCCGCTTCAATTCGCGGCATACCATGCTGCCCAATGACAGCCCTAGGCTTAGGGTTGTCGAGCACGCCTTCTGCTATCATTAGACTGGCTCCCCCTGGTAAGACTTCTTCTCCAGGTTGAAACAGTAGTTTGACCGTACCTCCAAATTTATCCCTAATCGCCTGAAGAATCTTAATCGTTCCCAGCAGCGAAGAGGTGTGAAAATCGTGACCGCATGCATGCATAACACCTGGATGTTGAGATGCATATTCAACCTTGTTATTTTCCTGGATCGGGAGCGCATCAATGTCAGCCCGCAACGCAATTACTTGATCCGACTTTAGATTTCCTTCGAGGATGGCGAGGATACCTGTACCAGCAACGGCTGTCCACGAAATTCCTAGTTCATCTAACCGGGCTTTTATAAAGGCGGCTGTCTTATGCTCTTGAAATGAAAGTTCAGGATAGGTATGAAGATGCCGGCGGAGTTTCACGATATCCGGATGAAATCGTTGTGCTAAAATTTTAATTTCCTCTTTCAGCATATTGTTTATTCGATGTTGATGTTTTTTTTAGAAATCCGTTTTAGAACTTACCTTCCCGTTCCTCAAAATGAGTAGGCTTGTTTAGCGTTTTTCCACCGGTATCGATCCAGGCTGCGATAAGTTCTATCATTTGTTGGAGCGATGTTTTCTGTGGGCCGAAAATTCGGAACGATTCTGAAGCATTGCTTAATAAGGCTGTTCCCTGCTCTTCGTTCTGGAAAACGGGTTTTATTTTAAACAATAAACCGAACTGTTCGGCTATACGTCGCACAGCGGATTTCTCATGTCCGGTAATGTTCAGGATTTTGGATGGAGTGGCGCAATGGTGCAATGACCGCAGGGCCATTTCATTGGCTTCACCTTGCCATATTACATTTACATATCCCATGCGCAAGTCAATGGGTCGTTGCTCCTTTACAGCTTTGGCAATATCAAGCAGCACACCATACGTTACATCATTTGCATAGTTAAGTCGGTAGATAAGCGTAGGTGTATTATTTTGTGAGGAGAAATATTGAAATATCCGTTCTCTGCCCAGGCAAGATTGTGCATATTCCCCGATAGGTTCTGGTGCTTGTTTCTCCGTAGCGCCATTTGATTCAATGGGCATTAATGGATAAATATTGCCGGTTGAAAAAACAACAATCCGTGAATCCTTGAACTTTTCGGCTACCCTGCCCGGTAAGTAACTGTTCATCGCCCAGGTCAAAGATTCTTTGCCGGTAGTTCCGAATTTTGTTCCCGCCAGGTAAAGAATGTTTTGGGCTTGGGGTAAAGATTGAAGCTGATGATCCGTAAGCAGATCTGCAACATACGTTTTAACGCCGTGCTGCTCGAGTTCTTTTTGTAGTCCGGGTTCTGAAAAACGCGCAACACCGATGATTTCTTTCTGCGTACTTGTAGCCTGGACAGCCTGTTTTGCCAATAGCGCCAGGGATGGTCCCATTTTTCCACCGACTCCTAATATCATAATATCGCCATCAAGTCTCGCGATATCCGAAAGTAAGTCATCTGACGGTTTCAATAACTCCTGATATATTGAATTTATGTCCATTGAAGTAATTCATGTTAACAATGTAGCCGCTTCATTCTCTCTGCTCGAAAAATACGGATACTTAAGTGGTAAACCTTTTTTTTAAAGATTTTTTATACCTTACTAGAGAGGCACGCAACATTTTTTATTAGGATGATCGTTTATCGCACCATGAAAATCGATGACATTCCAGCAGGGCTTTCCCTTTGCCGGTCTGCAGGCTGGAATCAACTTGAGCGCGACTGGCAATTGTTTTTAAGGATGAGTCCGGAGAAATGTCGTGTTGGTGTTGATGAATCCGGAGAAGTAGTAGGCACGGTCGCTACCTTACAGTATCAGGATCACTTTACCTGGATCGGCATGGTACTGGTAAATCCGGAGAGACAAGGTGGAGGTGTAGGCACTCAGTTGCTAAAAGAAGCTTTGGCGCTTGCTCACGAGAGTGAAACGATAAAACTGGATGCAACTCCGGCAGGCCGTGAGCTTTACTTAAAATTAGGTTTCAAAGACGAATACTTCATTCAACGCATGCACATCGGTGCGCACCCGGTTGAAAACTTACCTAAGTCTTTAGCCCGTCCAATCCAGGAAAGAGACATTCCCGAAATTTTAAAACTCGATCGCCAGGTATTTGGGGCAGACCGTCAATCCGTGCTCGAATGGAGTAGGCAAGGAGCACCCGAGTATGCTTTTCTCACAGAGGACCCTGGAGGAATTAAAGGATTTTGTTTTGGAAGGCATGGATATAATTTTAATCATATTGGCCCTGTGATAGCCACTGATAGTGACATTGCTCAGCAGCTTCTTTTTGCTGCCCTACGCCACGCGGAAGGTAAACCAACTGTGATCGACGTTTTGAATCACTCACCTGGATGGAACAGGATTGTTTCTTCGTTAGGATTTGTTGTATTGCGTCCATTGATCCGTATGTACAAGGGATCCAATGCACATGCTGGTATCCCGGAAAAACAATTTGCAATTTTAGGCCCGGAGTTTGGATAACGTATTCCCCGTCATCAAACTTTACAACATCAGCAACTAGTGTCATGTCAACACGGTTTGACGTATTGAAACTAGCTTTGAGCTAGGAGTTTTGAGTTTTGAGAAACTGCTCATAGCTCGCGGCTCGTGGCTTCGGAAACACGACATTATTAAGTTGACACGAATTTGCCGCTCATAAAATTCAACAGTGTGCTGTGCGTGAATATGGAGGAACAGTTTTAACTTATCTCTTCTTATGAGTGTCTACGGAATGCACTAACATTGATAGGAAAGTGTAAGCCATTTCAAGATGAGGAGTCTATTTTAAATACGAACTATGATAAAACGCAAACCAAATTATTCATTTGATCTACTGTACTTTTCTTTATGTTTCTTAACTATAGTTCTTCCGGCGGGTGCGGATATGCTGAGGGTTATCACCTATCGCAACAACGAACCTTTAGGCAGGCTGATATCGATAAAGACGGAAGACCTTGAGAAAAGAGCAAAAAAATAAGAAGGCTGTGATGCAGCCTTGCGAAATAACTCGATCGTAAAAAATCAAAATACAAAATCACAAAAAATATGCACAAGATCAGAAGTAACGCCGCGATCTTTTTATGTATTACCTTTCTTGTCTGCTCGGGAGGCAATGTATGTTACAGCCAATCATCCTCACAATTTAAAAAGCATACACTGAAAGGTGAATTCGTTTCCGAAGGTGTAGCTGTTGGCGATGTAAATAATGACGGAAAGACAGATGTTATTGCAGGGACGTACTGGTTTGAAGCTCCTCATTGGAAACAGCATGAAATTGTTGCTGGAAAATCTTTCAATCCGGCAACGGAGTACAGCGAATCCTTTCTGAATTTTAGCATGGATGTAAACCTCGATGGATGGATCGATCAAATCGTTATTGGCTATCCGGGTACTCCTGGACTGTGGTATGAAAACCCTAAGAATAGGGAAGGACATTGGCAGAAACATATCATTTCAGAATCGGTAGGGATTGGTAATGAATCTCCTGGATTTTTGGACGTTGATGGCGATGGGCGGAAAGATATTTTATGTGCAGACTCGAACGCAAAACAAATCATCTGGCTTCGCGCCCCCAAAACAAAAGGATCTACGCTGTGGGAACGCATTCCCATTAGTGAAACGAATGCACCAGGCACCGATAGATTTTCACATGGCCTTGGTTTGGGAGATATCAATAAAGATGGGCGGAAGGATGTGATCATAAAATCGGGTTGGTGGGAAGCGCCGGAAGATCGTACTCAACCAAATTGGACTTTTCATACAGCTGATCTGGGAGAAGATTGTTCTCACATGCATGTGTTGGATGTAAACCAAGACGGTTTGAACGATGTAGTCAGTGCTTCTGCTCACCGGTATGGTATCTGGTGGCACGAACAAGTGAGGGATGGCAATGAAAAAATTTCATGGAAACGGCATGAAATTAACAAGTCGATTTCTCAAACACATTCGTCAGAACTTATTGATATCAACCGGGACGGGAAGCCTGAGCTGATTACCGGGAAACGTTTTTTTGCCCACAATGATACGGACAACGATCCAGGAGCGCGTGAACCTGCCGTATTGGTGTGGGTTGAATTTAAGCTGGGTAAAAATCCTTCATGGGAACTTCATGAGATTGATAATAATTCAGGATCGGGCCTCAATATGGTTACCGCAGATATCACAAAAGACGAATTGATCGATATTGTCATATCAAATAAAAAAGGAGTGTTTTTATTTGAAAATAAGATGAATAAAAAAGCGAAATAATACTTGATATTTCAGTCAACACGAAACGACGGATCAGATAATCAACCAGCTTTATGAATGTAAATAGGATCTCTATTTTATGTCTTGCAGGCGTCTTGTTCCTTAACGGATGTAATGACAAAAGTTCAGCGCCCGGTGAAGCGGACGACAGCAGGTTTAGTGGGAAAAAATTTAACGAGCACATAAGATCCACTGAAGCGCGTACACCCGAAGAAGAAAAATCCGGGTTTAAACTTCCGGAAGGATTTGAGATCGAATTATACGCGTCAGAACCGGATATCGGTAAGCCCATCAACATCACCTTCGATGGCAAAGGCAGGATGTGGGTTACTCAGTCCTTCGAATATCCGTTCCCTGCTTCTTCCGGAAAAGGCTCGGACCGTATTACAATTCTTGAAGACACCGATCATGATGGCAAAGCTGACAAGTTCACCCAATTTAGCGATACCTTAAATATACCGATTGGCATACTTCCTGTTAATGACGGTGCAGTTGCGTATAGCATTCCGAATGTGTATCGATTCACCGATAGCAACAGCGATGGAAAAGCGGATTCTAAAAAAATATTGTTGGGACCTTTTCAACATCGCGATACCCACGGAATGGTGAATAATTTTATGCGCGGATACGATGGTTGGATACATGCTTGTCATGGCTTTACAAACCAGTCCACCGTGGCAGGCGCAGATGGGGATTCCATCAAAATGATTTCAGGAAATACGTTCCGGTTTCGTCCCGATGGCAGTCGTGTGGAACATGTTACTCATGGAAGAATCAATCCTTTTGGATTAGCCTACGACGAGCTTGGATATTTATATTCTACTGATTGCCATACCTCACCCTTATACCAATTGATCCGTGGTGCCGATTACACCCAGTGGGGTAAAGAGGAAGCGATGGGCTTTGCACCGGATATGAAGCCGTTGGAGCGCGAGGCTACAGCCCTCGCAGGGATAGCGTATTATGCAGACATAAAATACCCGGAGAAATATCAACGTAATTTTTACATCGGCGACGCCGTAGCTTCCCGCGTATACAGGAATTCCTTTTCGTTTAAAGGTTCGTCGCCGGTAGGCAAATTGGAAGAAGATTTTGTGTTGAGCGAAGACCCCTGGTTTCGTCCAGTAGACGTAAAGTTGGGTCCCGACGGCGCTTTATACATCGCTGACTTTTATAACAGCATCATTGGGCACTATGAAGTTCCCCTTAACCATCCTAAGCGCGATAAAATACGGGGCAGGATCTGGCGGATAACTTATAAAGGAGAGCATAATGATCTCAAAGATCTGACAACCGCATCATTGAATGAACTGGTTTTAGCGCTTGATGCCGATAATATTGTGGTCAGGATGGCAGCGGCAGATCAGCTTGCCGATCGCATAGGAAATCCAGCAATAGATCCCATTCGTAATCTCATCAATAATAAAGACGTAAGTGCCCGGGCTTACATTCATGGGCTCTGGGTGCTGCACCGGCTTAACGGTCTGCCCGATGATCTGATTATTAGATCCGCCGAACATAAGGATGCTGTTGTGAGGGTTCATAGCATGCGGATCCTGGCCGAGAAAGATTCTCTTGAAAATTCTTACTTCGGACTAGTATCCAAATCGTTGGAAGATAAAGATCCGCATGTAAAAAGGGCAGCAACGGAACTGCTGGTAAAGTTTTCAACATTGCAGTCACTGCGATTGGCACTTTCCGAAAGAGGCGATGTTCCCGATCACGATAGTCATCAGTTGTATACGACACGTCTTGTGTTGAGAAATCTTTTGCGAAACAGCAGCCTGATGAAACAAGTCGTTGCGACCGAATGGAAACAACAAGAGGCGGATCATATCGTTGACGTTCTATTGGGTGTTCCTTCCACGGATGCTGCCGTTTTCCTGGCCGCTCATATCGACAAGACCTCTACTCAAGGAGAAAGATTGTCCCGATTATACGAACATCTCGCCCGATATATTCCGGTTCAACAACTTGAGGGTGTCATTACTTCTGCAAGAGCATCGATAGACCGAAATGGTGATGCCGAATACTTGACGTTCAAAGGTATTCAGCAGGGAATCGCCAGACGAGGTGGTAAAGAAAGTTCACAACTGCGTGGCTGGGGATCTTCGCTTGCAGAAACTTTGCTTCAGAAGCATTCACCGGAATCAAATTCAAAATCACCAGAGGATATATCCAGGCAAAAATTTGCCGCCGATCTTGCGGGAAAGTATAAGATCCGAACGCTTGAGTCTAAGTTAGTATCTTTTTTGGAAAAAGGATCGACTGCGGATCTGGAGGTAAAGGTCTCCGCATTGCGATCATTGATGATCCTGGATAACAAACACGCTTTGTTAGCCAGAAGAATTTTAAACGATACCGTGAAATCGCAATTGAAAAAGAGGGTAGCCTCGTTGTTAGGTGATTTTTCTGGACCGGCTGTGAATAAAATTTTAGGAGAAGTCACCAACGCCCCACCTGATCTGCAATCGGAGATCGTGATGGCGTTAGCGGGGTCTCAGGAAGGTAAAAATATTATTTTCAGAAAGGTAAGGAAAGGTGAACTGCTGCCGCGTATCCTGATTGAACCTAAAGTGGAGGAGAGGTTGATGTTGAACCTATCGGAAAAACAACACGAAGAATTTAAAGCCATTACAGCCGACCTTGAGCCTATCAGTACAGAAAGGCAAACGCTGATTGATACCAGGCTGATAGAATTTAATTCGGTAACAGAACCTCTTTCGTTGGATTCTGGTCAGATTGTTTTTCGTACGAACTGCGCTCCGTGCCACGCCATCCGGAATGAGGGTGGAACGATCGGCCCCCAGTTGGACGGTGTTGGTAAATGGGGAGCCAGGGCACTCGCCGAAAAAATTCTGGACCCCAATCGCAATGTATCGGAAGCCTTTAGAAATTATACCATCACGTTAAAAGATGGCAAAGTAATGAGTGGATTGTTCCGGCGGGAAGAAGGTGAGGTCATAGTCTTTGCTGATCTTAGTGGCAAGGAATTTTCAGTTCCAAAGAATAATATCGAAGAACAGAAAATTTCGAAGTACACATTGATGCCCGATCATTTCGGAAATGTGCTTTCACAAGAAGAGTTTAATAAATTGCTTAAATATTTGTTAAGCATGCAAAGTTAAATAAGCGCTTTGCTTAGGGCATAGGTTGTCTATGGGTGCATAGGTGTGGCTGGGCGCTGTTGTTAGACACTTGTTTTAAAACCTATCAATCAGCAAAAGGAGATTTATGATCACTCAAAATGCCTGGTCGTATTTAGCACGACCGTTCTTGTGTCGAACGCCAAGGATTAGAAACTTTACAAGAGAGATTGAGAGAGTGTCTGGAAATGCAGGCTTTCATACGCATGCATATAGATGAAATATGGACATTGGTTCAGTAAACTTTTTTTCGGTAAGCTTATTCCGTAAGAAAGGATGCCAGGCTGAAGGATCTCTTCGATCAAAGGTAAGCGCTTCCGTGTCGGATTCGGATGGCATTTCAATTTAATACGTAGCCGACACGTTGGCAACGCTATCAATAACCCGGAGTTAAAACTCCGGGCTATTGATAGGATATCCCTACGGGATACAAAATCAATGAGAGCCAGGATTTTCAATAATTTATAACATAGCGCTGAGTAGTTAGCAACAGGGAAAGGTCGGAATTAGTGAAACTCATCGCAGCATAGACGTCACCGTTAGGTTGATCTTTCCAATTGGCATTGCGTTTTCTCCGTGTATCTTGGTAACGGAGTGATGTCTTCAGCCATTTCCCATCCCGTAGGGATGCCCTATCAATAGCCCGGAGTTTTAACTCCGGGTTAAATTTCTAGTACGCGACCCGTGTCGGCTACGCGGGTGATTTGAAATGCAAATGAGCTCCGACACGGAATCGCAGTCACCTTCCTCGATATTTTTGTCAACTATATGCTGGTTGACGCGTCCTGGCCTCCGCGAACGTGCGCTTGTTGATGAGGAACACACAACAGGACGGAATGAGTGAAACTCATCGCAGCATGGACGTGACCGTTAGTGTGGTCTTTCCCGCTGGGTCTTTCTCTTTTTCTCCGTGCACCTTGGTAACTGGAGCCGTGTCTTTCCGGCATTTCCCATCCCGTAGGGATGCCCTATCAATAGCCCGGAGTTTTAACTCCGGGCTAAATTTCCCGCGCGCGACCCGTGTCGGCTACACGGATGATTTGAAATGCAAATGAGCTCCGACACGGAATCGCAGTCACCTTCCTCGATATTTTGTCAACTATATGCTGGTTAACGTGTGCAGGCCTCTACCTGTGTGCACTTGTTTGGTAATGAACATCCCACAGGGCGGAATGAGCGATGCCCATCGCAGCACGGATGTCGCGTTTGTGCTTCTTCAGCACAAACGCATTAACGCTTAACCACTGCCGTCACTGGCTGGTGGGCAGCATATTTCGAATGGCACTAATTTTCCAAATACCTTTTTCAGAAACAACGATAAAAGTGCTCCACATTTTTCGAGTGGCCTCGTTGGTATTTTGAATTTCATATTTGCAATCTACGATGGCACTAGTCGGATTAA
>CAZAHL010000192.1:0-14119 GCA_964484845.1 uncultured Chryseolinea sp.
AATGTGAAAGCCATTAATCAAAACATTGGTTTTGGATAGAAATTATGATTTTTTGCTGGCTCTTTTTGCTTTTGGCGGCGGTTCAGATTGTTCTGCAGGATCGACAAATTGGGGTTCCGGAATCGACGTACCGCAGTGGTTATTTAATTGTTGGATAACATACCTGCATAATTCCGGGGAATAGATTTCCTCGTGCTGATGCATAAAAAAATAAACTTTTTGAATCCCATTTTCCATCCAGGATTTGATGCGTTGTACCCAGGCATCCACCCGCGTGTAATCGGTGGGGTGCAGGCCATTTCCTACAAAACGAATAAAAGCTACCGGAGTGGTTAACCGCATATGAACACAATCTCTCCTCCCGGAAGCATCTGTAATAATCGAGCCCGCTTTATTTTTTTCAAGCATGTTAAACATACTTTTAAAAGCGTCGGGATCGGCATACCACTGCGGGTTTCGAAGTTCTACGAACAGTTCAATGTCTTTGGGCAATGACTGGATAAAAGCTTCCGTCGTATCCAATGTCTTTGGCCCCATGCCCGGGTGAGGCATCAGAAAAACAGGACCGAGATTATCTTTAAATCCGCTGATTCCTTCCAGAAACTGATCGGTCAGTTCTTTTACATCTTTTAATCGTTTGAGATGTGAGATCCTATCGGTGAACTTAGGAGAGAATTTAAAATCCTTCCCAACTTTAGCAGCCCAACCGGACGTTTGACTTACGGTTGGAATGCGGTAAAAAGTTGCATTAAGTTCTATACAATTAAAATGCTTTGAATAATGGGAGAGGAAATCCGCTTCCTTCGTTCCCTGAGGGTAGATTTTTCCAACCCAATCTTTGCGTCCCCATTTTGCACATCCTACAAAAATTTCAGGTTTTACATTTGTGGAATTTTGCTTTTTTAGCAACTCCAATGTTCCTGGCGCATCTGCTGGAAGTGTAAAATCAATTTCGCTTATATCCGGGGTTTCTACTTTGCCAAATTCCATATCGATAAAGATACGAAATGAAGCGAATCTCGATTATCGCGATGTCTTTAATTTTCTTTCTTCAGGTTCATTTCAAAAAATTTCATCCAGGTTAAGCCATTGTCTCGGGAAAATTCTCCGATTTCCTTCCATAAATTTTTTGCATGGTCAATGGTAATGGAGTATTTTATTTTTCCTCCGGGAGTGTCGAAACCCCATTGATAATTATTTTCTTTCACAATGGAGAACCAGGCATCTGCACTTTTTCTATCCTTTAAATACGTATTGAACTTATAGACATTTGTCGATTGGTCAAAAGAAAGTATAGCCAACGCGTGGTGTACTACTTTATTTTCGGATGTTTGTGGATCGATCGCCTTTCCAATTCCTTCAATTAATAAAATCATACCGTCCAACTTTAATTCAATGGTTTCATCGACCGTTGTTTTTTTTGGCTCACCGGGTCCCATTTGCATAGCTCCTTCACCATGCCATTTCCCGGCCCAGGACGCGAATGCTTTCATTTTTTCTTTTCCAACTTGTTCTGTGGGCTGAGCGTTTATTTTGCTGGAGATCAATCCAGCCAATACCAGGCAAACCAAAGCTATATTTTTCATTTTCATAAACTGGTTTATTTTATAAACTAAATGGATAAAAAAATTATTTGGTGATTTATAAGGTGTTTTTTGGCATTATAAATCATCAGTCCTTCGTAAATTTGCCAGAGAACGCATCAAATTAAAATCAAAAGAAAATTCCTCATCTTAAAGAAAGCAGATGTTTACAGGTATCATTGAAACATTGGGTCACGTCACAGACCTGACTAAAGAAGGATCGAACACTCATTTAAAAATAGCCAGTTCTCTTGGCCCTGAATTAAAAGTAGATCAAAGTGTATCGCACAACGGCGTTTGCCTCACGGTAGTAAAAGTTGAGAGTGAATATCATTGGGTGGTAGCCGTTCACGAGACATTGTTAAAATCGAATCTCGGAAATGTGCAAAAGGGCGACCCCATCAATCTCGAGCGGTGTATGTTGAACAATGGCAGGTTCGATGGGCATATCGTTCAAGGTCATGTTGACCAAACCGGTGTCGTTAAATCGATCGAAGATGAAAACGGAAGTTGGCTTTATACTTTTGAATATGATTCTGCCGCGGGGAATGTAACCGTTGAAAAGGGCTCCATTTCCATAAACGGCGTAAGTCTTACCTGTTTTAATTCGAAGCCTTCAGCGTTTACAGTAGCCATTATTCCGTATACTCATGAGCACACTAATTTTCATCAGCTGAAAGTAGGAAGTGTGGTAAACCTGGAGTTTGATATTGTCGGTAAATACGTGAGAAGACTCTTGGATAAATAAGTTATGCTAGGTAGTTGGCCGTCATGCTTTTGGGAAATTTCGATTGACTGTCAAGTAAGAAAAAATCCGTAAATTGGAGAGTGAAAAAACGACCGTTACGACATCTCAATTTTGAGATAGATAAGCTGACAAATTCGATTGAAAATATTCTATCAGGCGAAGTTTTTGATACGGCAATTACTGGATTAGATAAGAGTGACTTGAAAATTATTAAAAGGTCGGATTGGCAGTTTGATTGGAGACTTGAGTTTAGAGCTTCACAAAATGAAGTTTATAAATTGACAACAGTTAACAACCCAACAATAATTCAAGGTTTGTTAAGCATTGAAGACAAGGAGGATCATATTTTCATGCATTTGATTGAGAGTGCAAAATTTAATAAAGGAAAGGATAAACTCTACATAGGAGTTCCAGGAAACTTAGTTGCATTTGCATGTAAAATATCAAATGAGCGAGGGTATGAAGGTTATGTGGCTTTTGATAGTAAGACCGTTTTGATTGAACACTATAAACAGACATTGGGAGCGACTCATTTGATTAGACAACGCATGTTCGTTGATCCCATTGCAGCAGCAAGATTAATTTCAAGATATTTTAAATCATAGAACTATGGGACTGATAAGAGAGCCAAAAAATGTTGACTTTACAATTAAATCTACGTCCTGGACAAAAGAGGAGTTGAAGCAATTCAGGGAAATAATGAAACAGCAGAGAGAGAAACGATTGAAACTAAAATCAAGAGCGAGTGCTAAAAAGAACAAACGCCCAATAAAAGCTATAAAACATAGCGGGTGATCCGTTTACTGATCAAGAGCACAGCCACGTTTCATAGCCAAACGTTAGCTGCCATTCCCTTGGGAAGTATGTGAAAGGACTCTTAAACAAATAAGTACTGCCAGGGTGTTATGGGCAATCCCATTTGACAATTTCAATAGGAATTTATAACCAAACAATAGGGTAAACTGGACGGTAATTGTCTTCATTAAAACCCAAAGGACAATGAGCAAAATTAATTTTGTTAGAATAGTAACGACAGTTTTGATAATTCACATGTCAATACTGACCATTGCTCAGGATTCCGGTGAAAAGTTAGAATTGAAGCACGGCAAGTTTCAAGTAGGGTTTAGAGCATATATAAAGGACGACAATACAAGGTCATACACGCGTTTATTTGACTGGGACAATAAGGTTTTAGCCAGACCGATTTCTATTAGTACATGGTATCCCACAGAAAAGACCTCAGCGAAGAGTAAATTGAAGGTTAAGGACTACATGACCATTTTGAAACAAGAAGAAGAATGGGAAAGTTTGCCCAATGACCGGATACTTAGCTGGTTCTACTACTCGGACAATGAGAAAAATAGAAAACAATTTGAGAATGAAACAAAGGCTTATTTAAATGCGCAACAATCCAAGGGAAAATTTCCTGTAGTTATTTATGCACCGAGTTACCAGGCTTCCTAGGTGGAGAACTTTGCACTTTGTGAATTCCTAGCAAGTCATGGATACATAGTCCTTTCTTGTCCGAGTCGTGGAACAGAAAACAGATTTCTTGATGGAGGGACAACAAGAGATATTGAAACGCAAGCTAGAGACATAGAATTTTTAATCGCTGAGGCTAGTTCACTAACTAAATGCTGACTCTGATAAATTAGCTGTAATTGGATTTAGTTTCGGTGGCATTTCAAATGTGCTAACACAGATGAGAAATGAGCACGTGAAAGCTTTGGTATGCTTAGATGGTAGCATAAAGTATCAGTTAGACAAACTTTTATCTTCGAGCTATGCTACCTTGCTAAGGGTTGATGTCCCCTTTATTTTTATGTCACAAAAGGACATACCATTAAATGTAATGTATGAGGATAAAATTGACACGACATTAAATAAGCGTTTCGAATTCTACGATTCATTGAAGTACAGTCAGGCTTATTATTTGAAATTCAATGACCTTACACATTCATATTTTAGTTCTATGGGAATTCTTTTTCAAGAAAGGGATCCAAGGCAGGATAAAAGTGACAAGGAAATAATTGCTTCCTATGGTTGGGTCACGAATTATACACTGCATTTCCTTAATGCCTTTTTGAAAGATAACAAATCATCAAAACAGTTTTTAGACAATGACCCAGTCTCTAATGGGGTCCCTATGAATTTAATTTCTTTAAAATCAAAAAAACCAACAAGAAGAACCCTGAATTTTGAGGACTTCAATGTAATTGCGCAAAGACAAGATTATAGAAATTTGGAAGTCTTAGCCAAAGATCTAAAGAATGACAATCCTGAACTTATGCTTCAGGAATGGAAATTGAACAATCTTGGACTTCAACTGCTATTTAATGGAAAAGTTCAAGAAGGAATAAATATTCTTACTCTCAATACAATTCTTTATCCAAACTCAGCAAACTGCTTTGATAGCCTCGCGGAAGGATATTTAATTCATGGTGACAAGGAACTTGCGATTAAGAATTTCGATCTGTCGTTGAAATGTTGAAATTGGATTCGCAAAACCAGAATGCCATTGACAGGTTGAGTAAATTAAAGAAGAAATGACTTAGATGGATTTCAAATGGAAAGTGGACTAATGGCGCTGCCCTTGACAGAAATGTATATGCCATTGCGGAATTGACTGTAAAGTTGTAGTTTAGGTTTCAAACAAATGTTGAGGCGCGGTAGGGGTAATCGGGGTAATCAGTCGTTCCTTCAGCTGCCCTCCAAGCCCGAAACGCCTATACACAAACATTGTACTCATCCATTAACCCTAAATATTTATTATGCTAGACCAACTTTTAAAACTCGTAGAACAAAATGCCGCTGAAGCGATTGTTAAAAACGACGCAATTCCAAACAAATATAATAACGATGCTATTCAGGATGTCGCCACGCAAATCTACAATGGTTTGCAAGGTCAGGCGAAGCAAGGTAATGTTCAGGAACTCTCGTCCATGTTTAAGGGCGGTTCTGTAACCAATAATCCTGTTGTAGGTCAGATCATATCTACCATTACTGGAAGTCTGGCTTCGAAATTTAATGTGTCTCCGCAGACCGCATCGAGTATTGCCAATTCGCTGATTCCGATAGTAATGAACAAGTTGGTAAAAAAGACCAACGATCCGAATGACAATGATTTTGACATGCAGGACATGTTGAAAAATTTTACAGGCAATAGCAATGTGGGTGATTTGTTATCACAGTTTACTGGCAATTCTAATAAACAGAATGCGGGGCTTCCGGATGTTTTAGGAAGTCTATTTAAATGAAATAGTTCCCTTAAAAATTTTTAGCGAGAGACTCCCTTACCCCGGTAAAGGAGTCTTTTTCTTGCCATACCATTCACCAAGCCAGGAAGATAATTTGTATCCCGCTAAACCAGCAAGTACTCCGACAAGGGCACCTACCAGAATATCGCCGGGATAATGAACGCCCAGGTAGACGCGCGTATAACTCACCAACGCGGCCCATACAAATAACCAGATGATCAACTTTTTAGTGTTTCTAAAGAGTAAGAAAAAGAACGTTGCTGCTCCAAAAGTATTTGCTGCATGGCTTGATGCAAAACCAAATTTACCTCCTTTGTAATCTTCTACGATATGAACTAATCCCTCGAGCGAGGGCTCATGAGTGGGCCGGAACCTTTCAAAATAAGGTTTCATAATGCTGGTAGTAACTTGATCGGCCAGAAGAATGGTGAGCCCAATGCCCAGTAAAATTATCCAGCTTTCCTTCTTATACTCTTTAACGATTAAATATAAAAGGAAAATATACAATGGAACTGATGTTATGCTCTGCGTTAAAATGTACATAACCGGATCAAGCCACGGGGCATGAAGTCCGTTTAGGTAGCGAAGGGCTGCACTATCATATTCTATCAACTGATCGATCATGTTTGTGAACTGGCGTTGCTTTCTCGTTTTCTTCTTGTATCCATTCCAATGTTTCCTGGACGCTCCGGAATGATTTATAATGAATACCAAATTTACTGATATTCATTTCAATAGCATCGAGATAAGATTTTACTTTATAATCCGCGACATTCGGTTGAATGGAAGCGATGCGCTTTAATCCATTTTTCACTGCCTCAGGTAAGATAGTATTGAGCATCCAAAGTTGATCTTCCTTTTTAATATATCCTTGCCTGGAAATGTCAGAAAACCAATTGGGCGTATTGTAAGCTGTCAGGAATTCAATTGATCGGGTGAAAACATTTCTATATTGTTCGCTCGTAACTGGCCCGAACCAAGTAACACCAGTAGAATTCATAGTTGCATCGAATGTAATCTTTGCATAAGGCTCATCAAACAGCAATTGCATTTGCAAATTTTCAGGCTTGGGTAATTGGAGGGTAAATTTGGTGAACTTGTTCAATTCACTTTCTACATGGATGCTGCCGCCTAGCGCTTCGCACTGAAGCTTAACGAGGTAAAGACCCAGGCCTCTTCCTTCAATGTGCGGATGAAAACGTCGGTAAAGTTTGAAAATATTTTCTCTATGTGTACGCAGGTCGATACCCAATCCGTTGTCCTTAACAACAATGATAAATTGATCCTGATCTTCTTCCATCGAAATTTCGATGACGGGAGTTTGATCGTTGGAGCGGTATTTAATACTATTACTAACAAGGTTGTAAAGGATGCTGTGAATCATCGGCTTCACCGAATAGATTGCTTCCCCGTTGCTGAAATTTTTTCTAAATACGATGTTGTGCTCATTAATATCCTCGCGTAGAATAGTAAGGATAGACTTGAATTCGTGTTCCAGCGAAATTTTTTGTCTTATCTGAAAAATATCCTGACGTATATCTATGATCTGAATCAGATCTTTAATTATAACGTCGAGGCTTTCAGTGGAAGCTTGAATGTGTTTAAATATTTCAGTGTTCTCATGCGTGATGCTTTTTGGATCGATTAAAGCAACTAATCCCAGCAAACTGGCCACCGGTCCGCGCAAATTGTGAGAAACTGAGAATGAAAACTGCCGAAGCTCGTTGTTATGTTTGATAAGCTCCGCATTGGTATGTGTCAGAATTTTATTGGCCTCGACCAATTCCGATTGTAAGGTTTGATTCCGCTGAAGAAGTTTTTGTCGTTGCTCTTCGATCACTTGGTTAGCATCCCAAAGCCGATCTTGATTGATTTGAAGTATATCGCTTTGTTGGAGAATCTCTTCGCTTTTCAATTGTATTTCGTCGTTCTGTAGTAGCAAGGTTTCATTTGCCTTATTCAACTCCTTAATAAGCTCTGCATTTTTATTTTCTGTAGTTTCAGAAAGCCATTTCAAGAAAAGAATATGACCCATTAATGCCCAATAGATTGAAAAGAGAACAATGTTCGTGAAGTAGTAATTTGACACTTTAAGCTTATCCTGCAGATAAGGGACATTAAAGAGGTTATGAAGGGGATCATAGCTCATCAGAATGAGCAAACCCAGCATCGAACAGGTGATGAGGAATTTTTTTTCGCGCAGGGAAAACAGAACCCAGGGAATAATACAGCTCGCCAGAATAACAATACGGAAGGTGAAATAGTCAAGTTCCTCTTGTTGATCGTAGTAAATTATTTTGGAGTAAATTGAAAGAGAAGTAATAACAAGAGGAATAGCCAGGCTGGCCCAAATCCGCGAAGTATCGTTGTAACCTTTTTTATTCAATGGAATTACCGCCATACACGAAAGCCCGATGATCGGGATAGCGAACGTGATAAAGTTCCAGCCGTACCAGATAAAATACAGGATACCTATGATCAAGCTCGTGCTAAAGAGAATCAACCCAATGGCATTGGATAAAATGATCCCACGTTTTTCCGCAGAGGATTTTGAAAAAACCGTACCGCTGTTAACGATCGGGCGGAAAAATTTAATCAAAGCGTCCTTCATTTATTGCGTTCTAAGGTAAAGAAAGTATGGTTTTGTGTCAGACATATTTATATCAAAGACTTTACTTCATTCAATGACTACGATGGTTTTATGTATGGTTCGCTGCCTTTATCTAAAGGCTACACAACGACGCTAACATAAGCCGGAATGATGCAAATAGCAGCACATTTTTCGACAACTGATTGAATCTAGGGCTTGTACGGGGATTCAGGGTTATAGTTACACTCAGTCAGATGATTACCTCCGGTCAATGGTAATCCGTAATTGCGCCTTTTAGCAATCTATTATCCATAATAGTTGAATACGGACGGGGCGATAAAATAAAAGTAAAGGAGTAAGAAGAATTACAAAATATCTTTAAACTTAGTATCCCGCTAAAGTTTCCTGAAATCAGGGAGGAGTATCGTAAAGAATCATTTTGGGAATTAAACACGATATCGATTGCAATAAATTTTTAATATAAAGTTGAAGCAACGAAAAATCCGTCGAGTCTGAAGATGCTCCATTCCAATGCAAACCGGAAATAGGGCCTAAAACCTTATATTGTAATCATGGAGAAATATGATTTGGTCGTAATAGGAGCAGGTCCCTCGGGATATGCTGCGGCAATGCGGGCCCTGGATTTCAAAAAGAAAACTTTATTAATTGAAAAAGAACGGGTTGGTGGCGCCGGTGTTACCAACGGTGCCCTTTCCTCCAAAACATGGTGGGAGCTTTCCCGTGAGACGGCTTCCTTCCGGAAAAATTTGAAGCGGTTTAACATACAAGTGCCGAGTATAAATTATAAAGAAATACAGGACGAAGTTTTGGCAGCCATACAAGAGCGGAAGGGAATGTTGGAGGAGCACATGCAATTAATGAAAGATTCGCATTACACAGAATTGCTTACGTTCAAAAAAGGATGCGCACGGTTACTCACTAAAAATGAAATTGAGATCGATCTGGGCAACGAGAGTAAAGAAGTTGTGTGGGCTGATTACATCGTGTTGGCTACCGGAGGTCGTCCGCGCTATTTGCCTGAGTTGCCTATCGATGAAAAAATCGTGATGACCAGTGACGGCATAGAAAATATCGAAGATTTTCCAGAGAGCATGGTGATTGTTGGAGCAGGTGTGATCGGATGCGAGTACGCTACCATTTTCGCTGGCTTTGGGAAGACCAAAGTTCATTTAATTGATAAGGGAGCCCGTATCCTGCCCTTTGAAGACGAAGATGTAGTGCGTGTTATCGAACGTAATATGGAAAATAATGGTGTGTTAATACACCGTAACTCGCATTTAATCCGGATGGAAATAAAGAACGGACGTGTAGAATATGAGTTGGAGTATGATGATAAAACGAAGGGTACATTTAACGTAGAGAAAGCATTGGTTGCAGTAGGCCGCATTCCAAATTACGAAGCATTGTGGGATGATGCAGTAGGCATTCATATTTCGAAGCGTGGCATTGAAGACACCGATACACAGACCAATGTTTCAAATATCTATGCTGTTGGCGATATTACGGCCGACATTTCCCTGGTTAATGTAGGGGAATTAGAAGGCCGTTATGCGGTAGAAAAAATTTTCGGTAATCCCTTAAAGAAACTGGTCTATGAGAATATCAGTACGATCATGTTTCTCAATCCGGAAGTAGCCGGAGTGGGGCTCAATGAAACTCAGGCGAAGGAAAAATTACTGGATTATAAAGTAGTAACGCTCGACTATAGTTGTATACCACGGGCCATTGCCAAACGAAACACACAAGGATTTATTAAATTAATAGTCACGAAAAGTGACCCCTTGAAGATCTTGGGATTGAAGATCATTGGCAACAATGCCTCCAGTGCCATACAAGCCATTGCCCTGCTAATATCCATGGACAAAGGGATCGAAGAGTTAGCGGAATGCGTTCATCCGCATCCCTCCATAACGGAAGGTATACAGGAATGTGCCCGCATGTTATTGGGAAAATCCATGTTTAAACCAGACGCGTTAAAAGGCAAGCTTACGTGTCGAACGAGTGTTGATGGCGTGTATGGCGATCTTAGATTTTAACGGTAACACAAAACATTTGAAGATATTTAACTTATAAGTAGAATTGATAACTGACATGAGTCACAAGACGATTAATGAAATTTTGTAAAGACATACCAGTAATTTTAATTCTTACCGGGCTTCTCGCATGTACTGGGGAAAAAAAGAATACTCCCGATGGAAAGGACTTGGATTCTCTCTTAATCAACTACGGCGTTGTAGCAACTCATCCGCACGACACCACGTCATATACAGAAGGCTTGGTTTTTCATGATGGCAAACTTTATGAGGCTACGGGATCGCCTGACGATTTACAACATACCAGATCGGTAGTCGGCCCTGTTGATTTATCTACCGGAAGGATAGATAAAAAAGTTGAGCTGGATCGAAATAAATATTTTGGCGAAGGCATCGTATTTCTAAATGATAAGCTATATCAGCTTACTTATGTGACTAAGGTTGGGTTCGTTTATGATGGAAAAACATTTAAACAGGTAAGAGAATTTTCTTTTCCGAGCAAGGAAGGTTGGGGGTTAACCACCGATGGCACCAATTTGATTATGAGTGATGGTACTGACAAATTAACCTGGCTAGATTCTATTTCATTAAAAACCCTAAAAACGATGAATGTTTATGACAATCACGGTGCTGTGAAAGGACTCAACGAGTTGGAATATATTGCCGGTTTTATTTTTGCGAATGTCCACACCACCAATTACCTGGTTAAGATAGATCCAAAGACAGGAAAGGTTCTTGGCAAGATCGATCTTAGTTCGCTTGCACGGGATGCGAATGCTAAAAATATTAATTCCCTTGATTTGAATGGTATTGCCTATGATCCGATTAAGAGGACTGTCTATGTTACCGGCAAATTTTGGCCAACGATGTATGAAATAAAATTTAATACTACATCAAACTAAACATAACGGTATCCGGCTGATTTATCTAAAAGTTTACAGCTAAATTGGCTATTCAATCAAGAATTATTGGAGTGCCGAATTGAATTTATTAATCTATGAAAAGTATCGCCGTATTTTGTGGTTCCAGCATGGGCGTAGATCCCGTCTACCTGTCACAAGCCATTTTATTAGGGAGAACCTTAGCGGACAAAAACATTCAATTAATTTATGGAGGCGCGCGAATCGGCCTGATGGGTGCGGTGGCAGACGGCGCGCTGAAGAATCATGGAACAGTAATTGGAGTTCTTCCTCATTTTTTAAAGTCAAAAGAGATTGCACACGTAGGACTGACAGAACTTATATTGGTTGATAGTATGCATGAACGAAAAACAAAGATGCATGAGCTATGCAATGGAATTATAGCGCTGCCAGGAGGCCTTGGGACATTGGAGGAGCTTTTTGAAATGCTTACCTGGGGTCAACTGGGGTTGCATAAAAAGCCAGTCGGTTTATTAAACGTCAAGGGATTTTATAACAACTTAAATCTTCTCTTGGAAAACATGGTGCATCAGGGATTTCTTAAGGAAGTAAATTACAAAATGCTATTGGTAAGCAGTGATATTGATGACCTGCTTCATCAGATGAATCACTATGTTGCCCCTGATGTTGGTAAGTGGATAAGCAGAGATACAGTCTGATTTTGTTCCTTGATCTGCTTTCTACTGTTCTTAAAATCGTCGGTACAAGAATGTTCTTTAACAAGAGATAAAACGTGCTGCTTCGACATGCGTCGTTTGACATTAACTTAATAGAGAAAAGACAGTTGATTTCAATGTCGAATGTCGAACGCTGAATTTCGAATGACGAAAGGAATTGCGGCAATTAATTACGATTAGCTATTTAAATTAGCTCCTCTTTTTAAAGTATTACTTGCGACGGTAAAAAGCCAACTGCAAAGGCAAACCTTTCTGGGGGGATAACGCACAAAAGAAAGGTTTCTTTAGCGCCCCTGCAATTGGCTAGAACAACACACTTAACAAACGTTATTGCTTTACTGCGATCTAACTTAAAAAAGATTGAAGTATAGCGTCATTCCTAAAGAGATCATTAGGATATATAGCATCAACATTAAATTGATTCTCTTCATTTTTTTTAGAGCCTTTTCCAGTTCGCGAATTTTTTCCTCCATATCGCGCTGCTTTTTTTTAAGAAAGCTAATGCTGCTTTATATACCCGTCAATTTTCTGGAAACATTATCAGGAAAACCGGACAAAAGCGTCCTTAGGTTTTCCTTACATTTGAGAATTGTTAATGAGGATCGATAGTTTTAATCCTCTTGCTGGTTATGACAAAACAAAATTTCTTATTGGTAGAAGATGAGGCTTTAATTCGCGAAGGGTTACGTTCTTTATTAGAAAAAGAAAATTTTGTAAAAGAAATTTTTGAGGCGTCAAACGGAAAAGAATTTTTTCGGGAAATCAAAAAGGATATTGATTTCGTGCTAATGGACTTTCGCCTTCCCGATACAAATGGTTTAGACCTTCTATCGATATTAAAGAAAGAAGCAATTCAACCTAAAGTGATCGTGCTCACAGGATTGGAAGGCGCGGAGTTGCTAATGAACTTGCTTAAATCAGGAGTCCATGGTATCGTTTATAAATTGGATGGGTATATGGAAATCCTCAAGACCATTAAAGGTGTATTAGAAACCGGCAGTTATTTTCCGGAAAAGATTTTACATGTCATTCAGGCAAATGCCCATCGTTGGGACAAGGTGCCACCGGTAGTACTGAGTCTCCCAGAGCGCGATCTTTTGAAAGCGATAGCCAGTGGCCGTACTACGAAGGAGATTGCTTCCTTTTTGAAAATGAGCGATTCTACTGCTGAAACCTATCGCATCAGGCTTATCAAGAAGGTAGGTGTTCAAAATACTGCTGCATTGTTAGCGTATGCTTTCAGAAATGGAATTTTATAACGCGCCGGAAAAAGAATATTCAATTTTAGCAAGCAATCCCTTGGGTCCATGACGATAGGTTATTGTTGACCCAATAGCTTGCGATCTCATTTTTAGCGTATTGTTTTTTTTTCTTAACCTATCGATAAATTCTGATATTTTATGGAAACCCGTACCATCGTCTTCTACTTCTATAGACAATTTAAGAGGCTCCCATTTTAAACGAACCCACACATGCCAGGCAGCAGAGTGTTTAAAGGCATTGTGAATTAACTCTTGAACTATACGAAGCAAATATGTTTTACTCAGAATGGAAATTGGTTGCTCAACTCCATCGGTTTCAAAATAAATGTTTCCGGAACCAGGTCTCTCCATGTTTTTACAAAGGAGTTTAATACTTATACTCAGGACGTCCTGACTTGCGTTTTCCGGAAGAAGATTTCGCGATATTCTTCGTACTGACTGCACAACAACTTCAAAATCAGCCCGCATATTAATCAGCAGCGAATCAATTTCTGCCGGATTATGAGCCGACCGCTCGAGTCGATCAAGATAGAGCCTAAAGATTGAAAGCTTTTGAATCAGATCATCATGCAATTCTGCGCCCATCTCGTTAATGATTTGATCACAAGCTTCTGCGGCCCGCTTTGAAATTTCTATTTCTAGTTTTTTTTGCGACGAGATAATAATTGCCATTGCGGATATCTGTTTAATGCGACTATGAAAGTAGTGTTAAATAAGAAAAATCACATACTATGGATATCACGTTTTGTTAAAACAAATTGGTATTTCTTTTTATAGTGATGATGTTCTAGCATCCCTTTGATGGTTATCTCACAAAAAAATAGAAAGGTTAATTTTCTCTTCGATTTCTCTAGATATTCATCTCGGTATTCTCCTTCTACAACTCAGCAAGACCTACCCTCTTACAAGAAGCCCGTCATTCCGCGGCTTCTAGCTTACTCTGTGTGATGTCTGATCCTGAGCGGAATCCCGCGGAGAGGGTCCCTTCATTAAAGGTGAAGGCACTCCGGCTGAACATGTTCTGTCAA